>JBFWIO010000322.1:0-4185 GCA_050255955.1 Victivallaceae bacterium | reverse complement strand
TGCACCTTTCCGCAAAATCGTCCGAACAATTTACGCCGCAAGTCGCATTTTTGCAAAAAATATTGCAAAAAAAACGCTTTTTTGACGGAACCGGACTTGACGAAAAGCGCTTTTCGGGGCATATTATTGAAATGATTGCAGAAAAAGCATATAACGATTAACATAGCGAGGTATCCCATGTCCCAGCATCCGAGTCTCCGCATCGGCGGCAAAATCCGCAAACAACGCAACGTCATGAAGCGCTATGAGCGCATCGACCTCCTCCTTGCCGAAGGCCGCATCGCCGAAGGCAAAGTGCTCGGCCTGCCCAAGACCAAAGCGATCGAGGGTCTCTGATTCTTTCCGCATTCCGCCGCCGTTACAGGTCGGCCGGATGACTGAAAATGCTTGAAAATACGGGATTTCACGGAAATTCCGTATTTTTTTTGACTTTTTGTTTGTAATCTCCGTGATTTCAGCTAAATTTTTTGTAAAATCAGGAGGTTGCATGTCGTTCTTCTATAAAATAAAATGCCTCAGTCCCTGTCCGCAGGTGATTGATCTTTCTGCGGAAGAACAGTTTAACTGGGGGATGCGGTATCTGTCCGGAACCGGCTTTGACTTCAAAAAGGCGGTTTGCTGCCTTACCCTCGCGTCGGAAAAAAATTATCTGCCGGCACAGCGGGAACTCGGCACCCTTTTCATCGACAAGGGTTTTTCCAAAGCTCAGGTCGAAAAAGGGCGGCGACTGCTGCTCCAGGCGGCGGAAAGCGGCGACATCAAAGCGCAGTTCCGATTGGCGCTGCATTACTTCGAAAGTCAGGACGACGTCAACGGCGACATGTGGCTGCTGGAAGCGGCGGCCAAAAATTTCACCCCGGCATTGAACACGCTGGCCCGCCGCTGCCTGGACCGGAAGATTTCCGAAAAAGGCATCGATGATGCCGTCTACTATTTCACGCTGAGTGCCGAAAGCGGCGATGCCGAAGCCTTTTACGAACTCGGCAAGCTGGAAAAGGATCCGGTCAAGGCGTTGCAGCATTTCCGCCAGGGAGCTCAGCTCGGCCATCCCGGCGCGTTGCGCAATGTCGGCAAACTGCTGCTCCCGGTCGAGCCGGACAAGGCGGTGAGATACCTCAACAGTGCCGCCGAACAGGGCGACGGCGAGGCGCAGTATTTGCTCGGACTTCACTTTGCCGACAGCGATCCGGTCAAAAGCGCGATGTGGCATACGATCGCCATCACGTTCGGCTGCGAAAAAGCTTCGGAAGCACTCTCCAAACAGATTGAAAAACTCTCCGACGAGCAGATCGAGGAGTCCGCCGACCACGTCTGCGACTGGTTCAGCCGGATCATTTCCGAAGACGCCAAAGCGCAGTCGCTGCTGAAGAAATAACTGCAAAATTCCCGTCGGGGCCGGTCATCCGGCCCCCTTTTTTGTGTCGCGAAACTGAGCGCGATTCAGGCAATCTCGTTGATGATTTCAGTGACCCGTTCCAATGCCAGGTCAATATGAGAGCAGACGTTCTCAGACCCGATCAAATCGAGCAAGCCGCAGCGCTCAAGCGCTTTGCGCGGCTGAGACTGAACTCCGGACAGGACCAGTGCAACACCCGCGCGGCGGCATTCGGTTTGAAAACTCCGCAGCACATTGAGTCCGGTGGCGTCAATCGCCGCGACGTGGCGCAACCGGAGCACGACCACCCTCATCCGGCGTTTGCCGCGAAGAATGCCAAAGACCATATCCCGGAAGCGGTCAACCGCGCCGAAGAAGAACGGCCCCTGGACTTCGAAGACCACCACGCCGTCGGGAATCATTTTTTTGGATGTCGCCTCGGGGTCGTCGGCGGCATTGGCTCCGCCGCCGTTTTTGAGTTCCTCGGTAATCTCTTTGACTGCGGAAAGCTCGGACATCCGGCGGATGAACAGCAACGCCGCCAGCACCACCCCGATTTCGACCGCCAGCACCAGATCGACCAAGACGGTCAGGGCGAAAGTCACCAGCATCACGAATGAGTCGCTTTTGGGCCCCTTGAACATCCTGAAAAACGTCCGGTACTCGGACATGTTGTAGCAGACCACCGCAAGGATCCCGGAGAGAGCGGCCAGCGGAATCAGCTTCGCCTGCGGCGCGAAAAGCAGCAGGATCAACAGCAGCGTCAGCGCGTGAATCATTCCCGCCACCGGGGTGCGCGCGCCGCAGCGGATATTGGTCGCGGTCCGGGCGATCGCGCCGGTGGCCGGAATACCGCCGAAGAAGACGGCGCCGAAGTTGCCGATCCCCTGCCCGATCAATTCGGTGTCGGGGCGGTGGCGGTCGCCGGTCATCCCGTCGGCGACAGTGGCGCTGAGGAGCGACTCCATCGCGGCGAGAAGCGCGATGGTCAGCGCCGGATTGATCAAATCAGGAATCGCGGCCCAGCTGAGTGACGGCAGCGAGGGCACCGGAAGCTGACGCGGCAAGTCGCCGAAGCGGGCTCCGATTGTCTCGACGTTGAAGCCGAAAACCACACTGGCTACGGTCCCGACCAGCATCCCGATCAGCATCGCCGGCAGTTTCGGCAGGAACTTGTGACAAATCACGATCGAAGCGACAGTGAGAACCGTCAGCAGCACCGCCTGGGGATTGACTTCGCCGAAATGACTTGCGATCGCCGTCAGCTTGGCCACGAAGCCGGACGGCAATTCAAGCTTGGTCAAGCCGAAAATATCCTTGAGCTGGGTCGAGAAGATCACCACCGCGATCCCCGAGGTGAACCCGGTCACCACCGGAAAGGGAATGAATTTGATCAGCGCGCCCATCCGGAAAAGACCGAAAAGAATCAGGAAAATACCGGCCAGGAGCGTACTCGCCATCAGTCCCCCGTCACCGTATTTGAGGTAGATCGAGCTGATGATCACCACAAACGCCCCGGTCGGCCCGCCGATCTGGAGGCGGCATCCGCCAAAAGCGGAGATCAGGAACCCGGCAATCACCGCGGTAAAAATCCCGCGCGAAGGCGGCAGTCCGCAGGCGATCGCAAAGGCCATCGAGAGCGGCAGCGCCACCACCCCGACGGTCAGCCCCGCGAAGAGGTCGGCGCGAAAAGCAGATAAATTGTACTTGCGGAGATCGGAAAACAAGACCGGTTTAAACATTTTGGAACGCCTCTGTTGTTTCCTCAAAAAGTAAAAAGAAGAAAAGGCTCCAGAGGCATTTTTTCACTTTTTTTGCCTATCCCGCGTTGGCGGGCGGAAAAAGCAAAAAAAACGAAAAGACCAACGGAACCGAACGATTGTCATTTAATATACATCCGGAAAAACTTTTTTTCAATTCATGATGCAGCAACGCTGTTTTTTTCCGGCATATACGATTCTTTGCCGAATCAACCCCATCCCGCTTAACCCGCCGCGGTTATTATTTTTTTTGAAATCCTCCTTGACATTCAGGCTTTCACTTGCTATACTTCCGGTTGTACCTGTTTAGATCCATTGTTTACAATTGCATCATGGAGTTGTTTATGCAAAAAATCGTTCTCGCCGTCTTCGCCGGTTTGGCCCTCGCCGTCAATCTTGCCGCTGCTGATGTGCGGGTCAATCCCCACCTCGGCGAACTTCTCGCCCAGCTCAATCTCAATCTTCCCGGACTGGCCGAAGTCAAAGCCGCCGCCACGCCCGCCGAACAGCAGCAGGCGCTGCTCGAATACTTCCGCAACCGCAAAAATATCCCCGCGCTTGAGGCCGAGGACACCAAAACTCTGCCCGACGGCAAACGCGACCGCGAAATCGCCGACCAGGCGCTCAAGCATATTTTTCCCGGCCAGCGCGCCTATCCGCCGCAGCCGCGCGGCGAGCCGATCGACTGGGATACTTCGCCCTTCCCGGACAAAGAATGGCTGTGGCAGTTCCACCGCTTCGGCTGGTGGGGGGCGCTCGGCAAAACGTATCTGGCAACCAAAAATGAAGCATATGCCAAAGAATGGGCGGCTGAAGTCAATTCGTGGGTTGAACACATGCACAGCGCCAAAAATTTCCGCAAGCACACCTGCTGGCGTTCACTCGAAGTCGGCATCCGGATGCTGGTCTGGCCGCAGGCTTTTGAGCGCTTCATCCAGTCGCCGTCGGTGGATTCGTATACCTTGGTAAACTTCCTGTGGTCGCTATACTGCCACGCCGAACAGATCGACGCGATGTATCCGCCCAAGGGCAAGGAGCCGGAGCGGGTCG
>JBFWIO010000321.1:0-4193 GCA_050255955.1 Victivallaceae bacterium | reverse complement strand
GGTCGGTCGCTTGGATTGCGTTGAGGTTTTGCAGTTCGGGTTGGTCTTTGCGTTTGTAGACCGGGCCGTTCGGCTCGACGAATCCGCTCGGGTTGTGGGCGTCGATGGTCAGCACGGTCAGGGCAAAGGGCTGCCCCGCGGCGGCGAGCTCGTCGAAGCGTTTGGAGGCGAATTCGAAAAGACGGCGGTCGCGCATGCCCCACTTTTCCTTGTCGACCTCTTCCGGCGGCAACAGTTTTTCGGCGTAAAGCGCTTCGTCGTAACGCTCCTGGGCGAGGAAGACATTGGTGCCGGCAAAATTGGGGTTGTGACCGAGCATGAATGACTGATAGTAGCCGGCGAGGTGGAGCAAATAGGGCACCGTCGCGAGATCGTCGCCGAGGGTGATATCGTAGCCGTGGGCGCCGCCCTCGTCGTGTTCGTTGGCCCGCAGCAGATGGGCATCGCAGAAAATGCTGCCGGTCATCGAGGCGAAAATTCCGGCCAGCGTGAAATTGCCGTGGCGCGGCTGTTCAATATTGGTGAAACGGAGCGCCTCTTCGTCGAGCAGGTGTTTGATGGTGGGGAGCAAACCGGGAAAATTTTTCTGGTCGAGGTAGCCGTTTTCGAAGCCCTCAAGGTAAACCATCACCAGATTTTTGCCGGGTTTGGCGTAGAGCCGGCAGCGGGGGAAGCGCGGCACTTTGATGCCGAACTCCTGAAGTTTGGCCGGATCAAGTTTGGTGATTTCGGCGGCGTGCCTCACGCGCTGGTGCATCCGGATGGCGGCGTAGAGCCCGCCTTCAGGCAGGAACAGCAGTGCGGCGCCGGTCACCAGCGTCAGATAGGTGGCGCGGGTCGGCGGACGGGCCGGAAATTTCTGCCACAGCCAGACGAAAATCGCAACCGTCGCCGTCATCCAGGCAAAAGCCCCGGCGAGATGGAAGCCGAAGCCGCCGAGCCCGTAGCGGATGGTGCTGATATTGAAGTGGTAGTAGAACTCGAAATCAAAAGGCCGCCCGGCCAGAAAGAAGCTGGACATGTCGAAAAGACAAAAAATAAACCAGGCGGCGAGGAAGATGTTGGCAAGCGTATTTTTAAGTTTGCCTTTGCCATAAGGGAAACGCCGGATCGAGAAAAAGACCAGCATCGCTCCCAGCGTGGTGCCGAAGCGGATCAACGCCGTCGTAAACGGCTGCTCGGAGTTCAGCGCCGAGCCGATCGCCGGCAGGAAAAGCAATAGAAAGGTGATCGCATAACGTAGCATTTTTTCAACCCTCAAACAGTAACAGTGTTTCGCCGAAGTGATCCCGGGTCCGGCGCGCGAGTTCGCCAAGTGCGCCGCAATCGGGGGCGATGGCGTACATGGTCGAGCCGCTGCCGGTGATTTCGGCGTTCAGTGCGCCGTTTTGACAGAGGAAACAACGGAGCATGTCGAGCAGCGGGAATTTGCGGTACAGCGCCGGCGCGAGGTCGTTGTGGAGATTGGCGGCGATCGCGGCCGGGTCGTTGGCGCGGAGCGCCGCGGCGAGCGCTTCGGCCCGGTTTTCGCAATCGGGCCCGATCCGTGCCGGGTCGAGATTGGAGTAAGCCCATTTGGCGCTGACCGGGAAGCGCGGATTGACGATCAGCAGCGGCAGCTTGAGCGCCGCGCCGTCGAGCGCGGTAAACCGTTCGCCGATGCCGGTGGCAAATCCGGTCGCGGGAGCAAGAAAATAGGGCACGTCGGCGCCGAGTTTGAGTGCGATGGCGGCCAGTTCCGCCGCCGTCAGCAATCCGTATTGCTGATTGAGGAGCCGCAGCGCGGCGGCGGCGTCGGAACTCCCGCCCCCCATTCCGGCGGCGACCGGAATGCGTTTGGTCAAGCGGAACCGCCATGCGGGCGCGATTTCCGCCGCTTCGGCGTAGCTCCGGGCGGCGCGGACGACCAGATTGTCGTTGCCTGCGCCTAGATCGCCGAGGCCGTCGGTGTTCAAACGGATACCGGGTTCTCCCTGCTCAAGCGTGAGGGTGTCGGCAAGGGCGTTCACCGGAAAAAAGAGCGTGAGCAACTCATGATAGCCGTCGGCGCGCTTGCCGGTGACTTTCAAATACAAATTCAGTTTGGCGATGGCGTCAAGCGAGTTCATCGGGTGAGCACGGGGCGAATTTGAAGCCGTACTGGTCGTTGTAACGGCGCGCTTCGGTTTCGATCGCGACCGCGAGTTTGAGCGCCTTGAGCCCGGCTTCTCCGGAGACTTTCGGCTGAACCACCCGACCGGTTTTGCGGGTTGCGTTCACGGCGTCGATGAAATTGTCAAGCTCGGCGGCGAGGGCGTTCTTTTCGTCAAGGTTGACGTCTTTGCGGGCGAGGCCGATTCGGTTGCGCTTGAGCACCATGCCGGAGAATTTGCCGTAATCCATCGAAATATAGGTGTCTTCCTGGAACACCCGGAATCTGCGCTGCGGTTCCTGACTGACCCGCGAGGCGGTCAGCGAAGCGCAGGAGCCGTTCTTGAATTTGATCCGGGCGTTGACGATGTCCTCGGTCTTGCTCAGGACCGGAATCCCGACCACGTCGAAGTGCTCGACTTCGGAGTCGATCATGGTCAGCACCAGATCGATGTCGTGGATCATCAGATCGAGAATCACGCTCACTTCGGTGCC
Organism: Victivallaceae bacterium; assembly: GCA_050255955.1. GTDB lineage: Bacteria > Verrucomicrobiota > Lentisphaeria > Victivallales > Victivallaceae > JAVBUI01. The sequence continues at coordinate 1,568 of JBFWIO010000321.1, read as the reverse complement.
GCGGCGGGGCAGGCCCGGACGCGGCGGCGGATATTTGGCCAGCCGGTGAGCCTCGACGAAACGGGTTTTGTCGGAGTATTTTTCGAGGAAGTCCATCGCCGGATTGAAGCGTTCGACGTGGCCGACCGCGAGCACCACATGGTTGCGTCCGGCCGCTTCGACCATCCGTTCGGCTTCTTCGACGGCGGCGGCGATCGGTTTCTCGACCAGCACGTGCTTGCCCATGTCCAGCAGCGGGACGGTGGTTGCCTCATGGTAATTGGCGGGCACCGCGACGCTCAGCGCATCGCATTTGGCGGCGAGTTCGCGCCAGTCGCGGTAAACCGGGAGATTGAATTCGGCGCCGACTTTTTCGGCGGTTTCGCTGGTTACGTCAAATATGCCGATCACTTCGGCTTTGGGATTTTCCCGATACAGACGGGCGTGATGACGGCCGAGCGCCCCGACGCCGATGACCCCGACCTTGAGCTTTTCTTCCATGGCTGCGATCTCCTTTTTCATTACTATACCACTCAATCCGCAAAAAAACATCTTGCAATGCCATGATTTTACGATTTTTGACTTGCCAAGTGCATCTTGCGTCGGTATATTTACCCGTGTACGTATTCAGCCAAATTTGAAAGGTTTTTTATGGAACAGTCCTATCAGTTCAAACGCATTCTGCTAAAATTGAGCGGCGAAGCGCTCAAGGGGAGCGAAGTTTCCGGCTACAGCCACGAGGCGGTCAATCTGGTCGTCGAGCGGGTGCGCGGCATCCTCGACAAGGGGATCGAAGTCGCCGTCGTGGTCGGCGCCGGCAACCTCTGGCGCGGCGTCATGGGCAAGGCCGGCGGCATGGACCGGGTCAACGCCGATTACATGGGCATGCTCGCCACCGTGATGAATGCGCTTTGCCTCAAGGATTACTTCAATGCCGCCGGCATCCCGGCGATGGTCCAGAGCTCCATCGAAATCGGCTCAATCGCCCCCCGCTTCAGCCGCGAAGAAGCGGTCCGCGCGATGGAGTCAGGCTCAGTGGTGATCTTCGCCGGCGGCACCGGAAGTCCCTTTTTTACCACCGACACCACCGCGGCGCTCCGGGCGCTCGAAACCGGTTGCGACGCGATGCTGAAGGCGACCAAGGTTGACGGCATCTACTCCGCCGATCCCAAAAAAGACCCGGCGGCGGTCCGCTTCAGCGAACTTTCCTTTGACGAAGCGCTGGCCCGCCATCTTGCGGTGCTCGACTCGACCGCTTTCACCATGTGCCGCGACAACGCGCTGCCGATCGTGGTTTTCGACTTCAACAACCCGGACTCTTTTGAGCGGGTGCTCCGCGGCGACACCGCGGCCGGCACCATTGTGAGCTGAAACGAGGAATCGCCATGTCGCAAATTCATCCGACCGCGGTGATCGATCCGGGGGCCAGGCTGGGCCGGGACCTGGTGATCGGTCCCTCTGCGGTGATCGAGGGCGATACCGCGCTCGGCGACGGCTGTTTCATCGACGCCCACGTCAAAATCGCGCGCTATACCCCGCTCGGCGAGGGGACGCGCGTTTATTTCGGCGCGCTGATCGGTGAGGAACCG
>JBFWIO010000320.1:0-4217 GCA_050255955.1 Victivallaceae bacterium | reverse complement strand
CGCCTGCCGGAGGACGGCGGGATTGACCGCGAGGCCCGAGGATTGGGCCTGGAGCAAGGCGTTGACCGCTTCGACCGTAGTGTCGCGCGAACTCATTTCGCTGCGCGACGAGAACCAGCCCCAGCCGCCGTCGGCGTTGCGGGTACCTTCGAGCATACGGACGTTTTTCAACGCGACGCGATTGAGTTCGGTGCTGTCGGCGAGCGGGTTGCGGCAATATTCCGACCACAATTCGGCGCGGTCGCGGCCGCCCGCGAGCTCGGCGAAGTGACCGCGGTATTTGCCGAAGAGTTCCGCCGGAACTTTTGACTTCAACAGCGCGTCGCGGGCGGCCAGCGCCGGGGCGAAGCGGGCGACGGTGCTGAAGACGTTGTTCGACTCCTCCCCGGCGAGATAAGGCAGCAGCTCCAGCATCGCCAGCGCCGACGACGGCGCGACGTTGACCGTCAGCCGGACCGACCCCAGCCGGACGCTGGATGGAATTTCAAAATTCTCTTCGGCGCGGTCGCCGTCGAGAATCCCGGACATCCCGTTCATCTGGAGCGCGCCGCGCGGCAGGATTTCGATGGTTTCGCGAAGTGCGTCGCCGCCCTCGCCCGCCACTGCGGCCAGGGTGAATTCGGCTTTGCCGGGGGGTCCGGCGGCGACTTTCCACTCCAGCACGGCTTTGCCCTGCGGCGGGATTGCGATTTCATTTTTTGGGGATGCCAATATGGTGACGTTTTCCGGAACTTTCAGCGTCACTTTGCAATTGCGCGGCTCGGCGGCGTAGTTGTGGATGGTCGCGGTGACCACGGTCTGGTCGCCCTCGACCAGGAAGCGCGGCAAGGTCAGACGCGCGATCATTTCCTTGCTCGCGATCACCGAAGTTTCGCCCTCGCCGACCCGCAGATCGTCGGCGAACGCCCAGACTTTGACCGCCCAGGTGGTCAAATTGTCGGGATAACGGAGATTGAGCTTGACCGTGCCGTCAGCCTCAAGCGTCTTGCGCGCCACCCACAAAATGCGGTCGGCGAAGTCCGTACGCACCGGAAGATCGGCGGGAATTTCGGCATCGGCGACTTCCGCCTTGTCGGCGCTCCCGGCAAACGCGGGAGCGGCGGAAACAGCGTCAAGTCCCATTGCCGCCTGCGGCAAAGCCGCACTCCGGGTAAACTTCATTCTGAGATTTCGATTACCACCCGCCATGTTGTACCCCAATATCATCTGGCCGCCCAACAATGGCGGGAACAGCGCCTCGACCGGTTCGCTGCTGAAGAGGAAAGCGTTATCGTCGAGGTTGGTGGCGACCGGGAGATTGCCGCCGTAGCGCTTCCATCCCCAGAAAAAGCGGAGGATGTCCGGCACCGGAATCGCGCCGGGAACGGCGTCGAGCGCGGCGTCGTAGACGGTCACGGTGACGCTGCCTTTGACCGGGTTTCCTTCGGCGTCGCAGACCTTGAGCCTGATTTCGCCCGGGGTGCCGGGGCGTACCTGCGGCGCGGGGACTTCGACGGCGAGTTTGAGAATCTTTTTCTCCGGCGGCACCACAATTTCTTTTGATTCGCGATAGAGTTTACCGCCGGAAACCAGCACCGCATCGACGAAGAAATTCGGCTGCTTGTCGCGGTCGATCGCCAGCGTCAGCATTTCGGCGTGACCATTGAAATGAAGCACCCGGAAGTCGGACGCCGCGCCGCCGTTGCGGATGAAAACAAAGAACGTCCCCGCCGCGAAACGGCTGTTGAACAGCAATTTCGCCTGATCGCCGACCCGGTACTCGATCTTGTCGGTCGAAATTTCAAGCGGGAGTTCGGAGAAAATCCCCTCGTTCGGCAACTTTTCGCCGACCACCCGGACCGGCAGCGTGAAGCTCGCCCGGCTGCCGTCGGCGGCGGTCAGCGTGCTCTCGACCGCGTACACCCCGCTCTCGGCGATGGCAAAGGGGACGGTGGTGAAGTCGCTCTTACCGTCGGCGACCAGCTCCAGCGTCCGCAACGCCGGTTCCTGACGCTTGACGAGACCGTTTTCGAGCACCTGGCGGCAGATCCGCACTTCGCCGCGCCCGGCGACCGGTTTGCCGTCGGGGGTGCGGGCGGCGACCTTGAGGTCAATGGTGTCGCCGGGGGCGAAAAAGCCGCCGGGGGTATAGGCGTAAACCCGGAATGGTTTCGCCGCCACGATCACGCTCGCGGAAGCGTTGACCGGCTTGCGCGCGCTGTCGGTGACAGTGGCCTCGATCCGCAGCTCGGCGTCGCTCTCGCCGTAACGGGCGGCGAGCGTGGCGGTGTCGATCCGGAGTTTGAACTTGCCCCCGGCGTCAGTCTTGCCCTCGGTCCGGAGCACAAGTTCGCGCACCTGTCCTCCGGGCGGCATTCCGCCGAACTTCCACGCCGTCGAACAGCGCCAGTACCAGTCGCCGTAGAGCCAGCGCCACGGGCCGTAGAAGAAGGGCGCGTTGTAATGGGCGCTCCGGGTCACGCTGATTTTGACCGCCGCGTCGGCAACCGGGCCGCCGAAGTAATAGTCGGCGCGGATCGCGCACTCGACCGCGCTGCCGGCTTTGACCGGGGCGGCGGGGGTATCGAGCGTGACCTTGTACTCGGGCTTGACGAATTCCTCGACCCGGAACACCGCGTTGCCGTAGGTCAAATGGCCGTCGCGCACCAGAACACGGTAGACCCCGAGCTCGGCGTCGGGAGCGGTGGCGAAGCTGACTGCGAAGCTGCCGAAACTGGTGGAGGTGAAGCTTTGATCCAGCACCTTGGTCCCGCGCGGCGAACGGATTTCGACTTGCAGTTTACGGTAGGCGCAGTCCTTCTCCGGATCGAGTACCGCATAACCGATTTTGCGAAGATAGCACTCAAGCTCGACAGTGTCGCCGGGGCGGTAGATCGGGCGGTCGGCGATGAGGTAGGCGGCGGTCCGGGTGTTTTCGCGCTCGTTGGCGCCGGGATAGAGAAATTGCTCGCTCCAGGCGACGGTTTTGCCGTCGGCGGAGCGAACCAGCGTCCAGTCGCGGCCGTGGTCGCGGACGGGAATCACCGCCTGACCGAAGCCGTTGCTGAGGGCGCTTCCCTCGATCCAGCGCGAACGCACTTTGCCGCCGTACTTGGCAAGTTCCTCGGGGGTGGTGGCGTAGCGTTGTTCCAGCCGATAGGTGGTGACCCGCGCCCCCTCGACCGGATTCCCGGTGACGGCGTCGGTGACAAAGAACTGACTCACCCCCGGCGCAGGCTGCGACCAGAAACCGAAGCCGTTGACCGCAAACAGCATCTGGGCCCGGTTGCCATTTTCGACCTTGGCGGTGAGGAGATAAAAGCCGCTTTCGAGGGCGGGTAGTTCGGCCTGACCCTTGCGGTCGGCGTGGCGGGGGGCGGGGTCGAGCGTCCGGCGCCAGGCGCGGTCGGGCTTGCCGTTTTTGGCATTGAGCATGGTGATTGCGTCGGCGGCGAAATTCTCGACCAGCTCGGGTTCGCCGTCTTTGCGGGGCCGCAGGATGGCTTCGCGCCACTCCTGCCAGAGCGCGTCAAAATCGACCTTTTGCAACTCAAAATCGACGGCTTTGGCATTGCGGAACTGGAAATCGACAGCCATGGTTTCGCCGAGTGCAAAGGGGCCGCGCGGTTCAAAGCGAAGCAGCGGCGCGGTCAGCTGACGGTAACGGAGATTGACGCTGTCGTTGTTGGCGTCAAGCTTGCGGTAACGCTCCAAGAGCTCCGCCGCGCGGTCGAACTGGGCGCGCTGGCTGCGGAATACGGCGAGCCGGTCGAGCGCCGCGAGGTCATCGGGGTGGCGAGTGAGAAAATCCTGATAAATTTGGAGCGGATTGACGTCGTCGGCAAGGGTGAAGCGGTGCATCCCGTCAACCATCCGGGCGAGCGTTTCGCGGTCGCCAAGGGCGCGAATCGATTCTTCGCCGCCGGGGAGCACGGTACGGTCGGCCCAGTCCTGATAATTGAGGGTGGAGAGCCCGATTTCGCCGTCGAGGAAGTCGGCCCAGGCGAGCGCCGCGTGCTCGTCTCCGGCCAGTCCGGCGTCGGCCAGCGCCCGGCGGTAGCGTTCGCCGTCGTTCTGCGCCGCCGCGAAGCTCGCCGGGAGGGGATACAGCACCGGGTTGCCGTCATCGCCGACCGGGGCGCCGTCAATATAGGGCCCGGTCGGGAAGTTGAGCTCGGGATCGCGCGAGAGATCGGTCTTTTGCTGAAGCCGCCAGCTCATGCCCGCCTCGCGATGGC
>JBFWIO010000319.1:0-4237 GCA_050255955.1 Victivallaceae bacterium | reverse complement strand
CAAAGTTTCCGGCTATGGCGAAAATGAATTGGCGGTCGGCATCCGTTCCGGAGCCGAGGCACTGCTGGTCGCCGCCGCGATGCGCCGCTTCTTTCCGGAAGGACTTGACGGTGAAATCATCTCCTGCCGTCATGGGTTTCTCCTGGTGACTCCGCTCAATGCCGCGAGCGCCGCCGTGCTGCGGCGGATTCTTCCCTGGACCGCGCCCGGGACCGGCGATGAGCGTCCGGTTTGGCTCGAATTTCCACCCGGCAGCGATCCTGCCGCCGCTTTTGCCGCGGCGGGGCCAGACCACTTGCCGGTATTTTCCGATCTTTGCGACCCGGTCACGTTTTATGTGTTCCGGCAGAATTTGCGTTCGCCTTTTGCGGTTTGGAACGATCCGGTGTCGCCGCTTCACGCCGGAACGCCGATTTACGGCGACGCGGTGGCGGCGGATGGTTTTTGCGGCAAGACCTTTGTCGCCGACCGCCGCGCGCTGGTTTTCGGCCCCGCCACGCTGGAACGGGCGGTGAGGCTGGTTGCGCCGTTGCGCCGCGAACTTTTGGAGCTCCGCGAAGTTCATCGCGAACGGGCCCGGCTTTTCGTCGCCATCGACGACCTTGCGCCGGAGGAGCTGCTGTTCCTCGGCCGCGAACTCGGCTCCGGGGTGATTTTTGCCATTCCCGAAGCGGTTTTCGCGCTCCGGGCGGCGGATTTTCGCGCTGCGCTTCACTTCAGCAGCTGCGCGGCGGCGTGCCGCGAGGGTTGCGTTTTGACGCTGCTTCGGGGTTGAAAAAAACGTTCCATCGTGTATATTAAAACATTTTTAATTAACCGCGTTTGCTCACGGGTTTCCGGATCCGGCGAAGGCGAATGCACAATGAGATGGATTCTATGAAAAATCCCGCTTTTGACGCTGATTCGGAACTGATCGCGGAGCTCCCGGTCGAGTCCCCGGAATATTTTAACTTCGGTTACGACGTGATCGACCGCTGGGCCGCCATCGACCGCAACAAACTTGCGATGATCTGGGCCAATCAGCATGGCGAGGAAAAACGTTATACCTTTCGCGATCTGGCCTTGCTCTCCAATCAGGCCGCCAACCTTTTGCTCAAAAACGGCATTATGCGCGGCGACCGGGTTTTTCTGATGTTGCCGCGGCTTCCCGAATGGTGGATTTTTTCGCTTGCCCTGATCAAGCTTGGCGCGGTTCAGTGTCCGTCTCCGACTTTGCTGATGCCGAGTGATATCGAGTACCGGGTCAACTTCGGCCGGTTCAAGATGGTGATCACCGATGCCGAAAACGCCCCCAAATTTGACGAGGTTTTTGACCGCTGTCCGACGCTCACCACCCGGCTTCTGGTTGACGGCTCGCGCCCCGACTGGATTGATTATCAATCCGAAATCGCCAAGACTCCGCGGTTGTCCCCGCACGCCGTCAAATCGCCGTTTCAGATGCGTTCGCGCTCCGACTGGCCGATGATCCTGGTTTTCACCTCCGGCACCAGCAAATACCCGAAAATGGTCCAGCATAATTTTGATTATCCGCTCGGCCACCGCATCACCGCCGAACTCTGGCACGGTCTCGGGCCCAACGATCTCCATTACACCGTTTCCGACACCGGCTGGGCCAAGAATCTCTGGGGCAATTATTTCGGTCAGTGGATCGTCGGCGCTTGTGTCATTGCCTACGACATTCGCGGCAAATTTCACGCCGATGAGCTGCTGCCGATTCTCGAACGCTTCGGCGTCACCAGTTTCTGCGCCCCGCCGACCATCTACCGGATGCTGATCCTCAACGACTTGAGTCGTTTTGATTTGAAGGAACTGCGGCAGTGCACCTCCGCCGGCGAGCCGCTCCATACCGAAACCGCCAAAATCTGGCAGGAAGGCACCGGCATTCAGCTTCGCGAAGGCTACGGGCAGACCGAAACCGTTTGCATGATCTGCACTCCGGTCGGAGCAAAGAACAAGCCCGGCTCGATCGGCCTCGCTTCGCCCGGCTGGGAGATTGAACTTCATGACGAGGACGGCAAAGCGGTCAAAGCCGGCGAAATCGGTCGCATCGCGCTGCGTCTCGACCGCCGTCCGATCGGCCTCTTCACCGAGTATTTGTACAATGACGAGGAAAACTGCCGGAGTTTTATCAACGGCTTTTACTACACCGGTGACCGTGCCTGGCAGGACGAGGATGGTTATTTCTGGTTTATCGGCCGCAGTGACGACATCATCAAGAGCTCCGGCTACCGTATCGGCCCCTCCGAAGTCGAGGACGTGATGGCCCACCATCCCGCCGTCCACGAAGTCGCGGTGGTCGGCGCTCCCGACCCCCTGCGCGGGGCCAAGGTCAAGGCTTACGTCGTTCTCCATCAGGGCTTCACCGCCACCGAGTCGCTGATCAAAGATCTCCAAAGCTTCGTCAAAAACCAGACCGCGCCCTACAAATACCCCCGCGAAATCGAGTTTGTGACCGCTTTGCCCAAGACATTCTCCGGCAAAATCAAGCGCGACCTGCTTCGCGTCCACGCCGAAACCGGCAAGTGCTGGATGGAGTAATCGCGTCAGGTCATCCGTTTAACGTTCAAGAATGAGCAGAAAAAAATTCTGCTCTTCTTTTTTTTACTCTATTTCGCTGTAAACGGGGATGGAGGGAGCCGCGCCCGGGCGGCTGACGGTGACGGCGGCGGCGCGGGCGGCGCGCGCGAGCGCCGCCGGAATCGTTAGTCCGCGCAAACGACCGGCGAGGTAGTACCCGTTGAAGGTATCCCCGGCGCAGGTGGTATCGATGACTTTTGCGGGGACGACGGGGGTGAAGTGGCGGCTTCCGGCACTTCCCGCGAGGGCTCCCTTGCCGCCGAGGGTGATCACGATTTCGGCGCGGGGCAGGCGGGAAACGAGGATGGCGAGCGCGGCTTCGGGGTTGGTTTCGCCGCTCAACGTGGCGGCTTCGACTTCGTTGACAAAGAGGTAGCGAACATCGTTCAGCGGATAGTCGCGGACTTCCGGCGGGCAGGGGGCGGGGTTGATCGCGACTTTGAGCCGCCGCTTGGCGGCTTGGCGGAGGATAAACGCGGTGTCATTGAGTTCGTTCTGGAGCAGCAGGATGGTTTCCTGCCCGACCCGGTCGAGGACGGCGGTGATTTCCTCTCTGGTCAGTTCGCCGTTGGCTCCGGCAAAAAGAATGATCGCATTTTCTCCCCGGTCATCGACTTCGATGCAGGCATGGCCGGAGACCGAGCCGTTGCGGAGGACGCCTGATACATCGACGCCGTCGGCTTCGAGGGTTTGCAGCAGGAGGCCGCCGTCGGGCCCGACTTTGCCGGCGTGGCCGACCCGGAGCCCGGCGCGGGCGAGGGCGATCGACTGGTTGAGCCCTTTGCCCCCGGCGAAAACCGAGTAGCTGCGGCTCAGGATGGTTTCGCCGGGGCGCACGAGGTGGTCGAGCCGGTAAACGCGGTCGATGTTGAGCGAGCCGAAATTGAGGACGTCAAGCATGATCGATCTCCAAAAAGCTTGGGCACGGCTCAGTTTTTCATTTGCCTCGCCCATAGCAGGGCTTCGATGGTTTTGAGCCGGGGGACGGCGATGCCGTGCCGGTCGGCGATTTTGATCACATTGCCGACGATGGCGTCGATTTCGAGCGGGCGGCCGGCTTCGAAGTCGATCAGCATGCTGCTTTTGTAGGGCGGAAAGTTGCGGGTGTATTCGATATTGTCATCGATCATTTTGACCGGCAGTTCAACGCCCTCGGCGCTGGCCGTGGTGATCACTTCGAGCATGATCTCGCGGCACAGTTGCTCGATCCGGCCGCGGTCGGTCATTTCGTTGGTGGTGAGTCCGCCGCCGAGCACCGAAACGGTGTTGAACGGGGCGTTCCAGAGCAGTTTCTGCCAGCGGATGAAGTCGAGACTCTCGACCGGACGGGCTTCGACATTGACCGAGGCGTAGAGTTTTGACAGCGCCAGCGCTTCGGGCGTGATCGTCTTTTCGCCGTATTTGCCAAAGAGGAAGCGCCCGGCGCCCTGGTGGAGAATCCGGTTCGCGCCGTCGCGCCGGACTCCGATATAAGCGATTGCGCCGTAAACCGGATTTTTGGGGAACGCGGCGGCGACTTGCGGCTCCACCCCGATGCCGTTCTGGATCATCAGGAGCGAGGTCTCCGGCGAATGAATCGCGGGTCGCAGCAACGCCGGGATGTCGATCTCCGGCTACACTTGGGTGGCGCAGATGATCCAGTCGGCGGTGTCCTGATATT
>JBFWIO010000318.1:0-4263 GCA_050255955.1 Victivallaceae bacterium | reverse complement strand
GAGGCGCGATCCATGATCCCGCCGTTGCCGATGATCTGCAAACCGGGGACGGCGGCGGCGACTTCGCGGATCAACTGGTAATAAACCGGACCGGAATAAATCGCTTCCTTGATCCGTCCGTGAATGGTGACGGCGCGCGCGCCGAGAGCACCGAGGCCGCGCACGAGTTCAATCGTCGGCGCCGGGTCTTCGGTCGAGAGAATCCGTATTTTGGCCGAAATCGGAAAACGCGAACGCTCTCGAAAAAGAGTGAAGCACGCCAGCGCCCGGTCGATCTTGCGCCCGAGCTCGGCTCCGGCCCCTTTTTTGGCGACTTTCGGCACCGGACAACCCAGATTGAAGTCGAGGACGTCGAAACGGTACTCGTTGACGACGTCGATCGCAATCCGGATGAATTCGAGGTCGCTTCCCACCAGCTGGACGCCGAGGAACTCCTCGTCTTCGCCGCGCAAAAGCATTCCCTGTGAACGCTCACGCGCGTAAGCAAGCGAGGCGACGTCCACCATTTCGGTGAAGGCGAAGCGGCAGCCGCTCCGCCGCATCGACCGCCGATACGCGAGATCGGTGAAGCCCGAGAGCGGCGCCATGATCACCGCATCGGCGGGATAGAGACTCGCCATTAAATCCCGTCCAGCGTTGACCGGTAGGCTTTGACCAGCTCCTCAACCGCGACCGCGCCGACCCCGGCGATATCAAGCTCCGGCGCGGCGGTGACTTCGCCGATCCGGGCAAAGGGGACGCCGGCGAGTTTCGCCTCAAAGGCCGCCGCCTTTTCCGGCGCGACCGCCGCCACAAAGCGGCTGTTCGACTCGGAAAAGAGAAGTTCGGTCAAGTTGAGCGCGCCGGTCTGCGGTGCCTTGGACAAATCAACTTTGGCACCGAGGCGGCCGGCGATCGCCATTTTGGCCAGCGCCACGGCAAGACCGCCGAGGGCGGGGGTGTGGAGGGCGTCGATCAATTCGGCACCGGTCGCCGCGCCGACCGCGCGGTAAATCGCAATCGCCTTGGCGGCATCGACCTTGGGAACCCGGTTCCCGGTGGCGTCGAGCATCGCAAAGTATTCACTGCCGCCAAGCTCGGCGGCGGTGTCGCCGATCACGTAGAGGAGTTCCCCCGGACGCTTGAAGTCGAGCGTGACCGCCTTGGCGATGTCGTCCATTTTGGCAACCGCGCTGAAAAGGATGGTCGGCGGAATCGAAATTTTGCGACCGCCGCGGGTGCTGTCGTTCTTCATCGAGTCCTTGCCGGAGATGCACGGAACTTTGAACTTTTTGGTATAATCATACAGCGCCTGGTTGGCGCGCACCAGCTGGGCGAGCTTGTATTCGCCGTCCGGGGTCTTTTCGCTCTGGACCGGGTCCGGCCAGCAGAAGTTGTCGAGCCCGGCGATGTGTCCGAGCGTACCCCCGACCGCGATCACCCGGCGGATGGCAAGGTCGATGATCGACGCGGTCATGTGATAAGTGTCGATGTCGCTGTAACGCGGCAGGATGCCGCTGGAGAGAATCACCCCCTCGCGGCTCAACGGCTCGATCATGGTCACGGTGGCGTCCGAAACCACGTCGCGATTGACGCCGACAAAGGGCTTGATCACGCTGAGGCCCTTGACCTCGTGGTCGTACTGCCGGGCCTTGAATTCATCCGAGCAGATGTTGAGACGCCCGGCCATTTTGACCAGATCGGAAGCGAGATTGCGGCAGGAGATCACCGGTTCCGGGAATTTGGGGGCGCGCCACTTGGCACTGAGCCGGAGGCGCGGGAGACCGTTGTGCATGAACTCGATGTCGAGCAAGGCCACGGTTTTGCCCTGATATTCGATATGGAATTTGCCGTCGTCGGTGAATTCGCCGAGGACGCTCACTTCGACGTCGCGTTCGCGGGCGAGCTGTTTGAACTCCTCAATCTTCTCCGGCGGCACCGCGAAGCTCATCCGCTCCTGGGCTTCGGAGACCAGAATTTCCCACGGATCAAGCCCGGCGTACTTGAGCGGGGCCTGGGCGAGGTCGAGGCGGCAGCCGCCGCAGAGGCTGGCCATTTCGCCGACGCTCGACGAGAGACCGCCCGCGCCGTTGTCGGTGATGAAGCGGTAGAGGCCGCGCGAACGCGCCTCAAGAATGAAGTCGCCGAGTTTTTTCTGGGTGATCGGGTCGCCGATCTGAACCGCCTGAACCGGACTGTCCTGATGGAGCTCTTCGCTGGAGAAAGTGGCGCCATGGATGCCGTCCTTGCCGATGCGGCCGCCGCCCATCACAATCAGGTCGCCGGGATTGATCGCTTTCTCGAAGCCCTTGATCCCGTTGATTTGCTTCGGCAAGGTGCCGACGGTGCCGCAGTAGACCAGGGGTTTGCCGATATAGCGTTCGTCGAAGTACTCCCAGCCGTTGCCGTAGGGAATGCCGCTCTGGTTGCCGCCGTCGATGACCCCTTTGTGGACGCCGTCGCGCAGGCGGCGGGGATGGAGCAGACCCTCCGGCACGTCGGCGTCGGCGGTGAAGGGCGAACCGAGGCAATAACCCCAGACGTTGATCAGGAGATCCGCCCCCTGCCCGGTGCCGAGCGGGTCGCGGTTGACCCCGACGATTCCGGTCATCGCGCCGCCGTAGGGGTCGAGCGCGGAGGGGCTGTTGTGGGTTTCGACCTTGTAGACCAGATCGACTTTGTCGTTGAAGGTGATCACCCCGGCGTTGTCGTGGAATACCGAGACCAGGAAGTCAACTTCTTTGCCGATTTCGTGGGTGCTTTTTTTGATGAAACTCTTGTAACAGGAGACGATCTCTTGTTTCGTCCCGTCATCGAGGTTTTCGTAGTTGATGATCGCGTCGAAAATCTTGTGCTTGCAGTGTTCGCTCCAGGTCTGAGCGAGGACTTCAAGCTCGACATCGGTGGGACAAGCGCTCAGCCCGGCATCTTTGCGCCCGGCGGCGGTCCGGAAGTAGTTCTGGATCACTTTCATCTCGTCGAGGGTCAGCGCCAAGGTGCCCTTGCGGCTGATGTCGAGCAGATCGGCGTCGGAGACTTCGAGGTCGTAGGTGCGGACCCGGCCGCCGGCCGCGCCGGTGACGACCGGCAGGTTCTCCGGAATCGGTTCATTGCCGGCAAGTATCCGGACGGTCTGGATCAACTCGTTGCCGAGGAGTTTGCGGCCGACCAGCGCGGCTTCCTCGCGGGAAATCCCGCCGTAAAAAAGATATTCGACCGAGCTGAACACCGCTTCGTCTTCGCCGAGCTTGCGCCCGACGATGTCGCCGACCGCCGACTTGGCGGAGCGCCCGACGTTGTCGGTGACCCCGGGGCGGAAGCCGATCGCAACCAGATATTGACACTCCGGAAACGCTTCAAAATTATCGCTCACCGCCTCGCCGACGCGATACGACTGGAGGACCGGATTGACCAGGAGCGAAGCCGCCTTGACCGCTTCGGCCGGAGTCAGTTCGGCGTTGACGGTATAAACGTCGCGGGTGCGAACTTCGCCGATCGGATGTCCGAGGAAGCTCTCGGCCTGCTTTTTGACACCCTCGGCGCGGGCGTCGCGCCATTTGCCGAGCGGGGAAATTTCAATCCGGTAAACCATAGCAATAATCGCCTTTCTGAAAAATGAATAATCCTTGGTATAATTTACACCCGAAAGTCATTTTATGAAAGTTGACGAAGCGATTTTTCCGCGAAAAAAGCAACCTTTTGAGCTATCCGGCCAAGGGCGGACAGGATGCGGCTTTCTCTTTGCGCTTGCGCCAGTGGCAAAAAGCGGAGGCGGAGGAGAAACCGAGCTCGGCGGCAAGCTCCTTCTGGCACAGGTTGCTTCCGGCAAGCTCGCGGTAGCGGCTCTCGCGGCACTCCTCGGCGTAATCTTTGAAAGTCCGCCCGGTGACCGATTTGAAGAGCCGGAGAAAGTGAAAGGCGCTGTAACCCGCCACCCGGGCGAATTTCTCGACGTGTACGTTGACTCCGTGTCGGACCGCGATTTCGTGTTCGACGAGGCGGATCACCCGGATCCTGCGGGTGGCGGCGTCATCCCGGTCCGACGGGGCGGCGATCACTTCGAGCATCCGGCCGCCGAGACAGCCGAGAATGCCGGCCAGGTGGACGCGTTTGAATTCGGAACTCAGCATTGAATTGCGCAAATACCGGAGTTCGCCATAGGCCCAGCGGGCAAAGGAGGCGTCACGACAGATCACCACCCGCCCCGCCACATTCAGTTTGCCCGCACTCCGGCGGACGATGTGAAGCGAAAGAAGTTGCGCCGACAAGTGAAACCAGCCGTGG
>JBFWIO010000317.1:0-4272 GCA_050255955.1 Victivallaceae bacterium | reverse complement strand
GAAGTCGGTGTCGGACTCCTCGATCATCAAGGCGCCGACCGAGTACGCGGCTTTGGTCGGCTTAAAGGTGTAAAGAAACACCTGGACCTTTTCGGTGCCTTCCGGCGCCTGCATCGAAACGCTGTTCTGCGCCCAGTTGTCGATTCCGGCTGTGGTGTTAATCTGCTTGAATTTATTCGACGGCAAAAAGCGGATCTGAAGCGCCGGAGTGGACGAAACGACGTCGTCATTGCGGCGAAGCTTGGCCGCAAAACGGTAAAATTTGCCGGGGACGGCGGGGAGCACCCGGGTGAGGCCGATTTCGGCCTGTTCGTCGGCGTCGGTGACCGCCACCTCACGCTTCTCGCCGCCGAGGTCTTTGATGACGATGGTGTTGAGTTCGGTGATTCTGGCGTAGACGCTCCAGCCCGCCGGGGCGGCAGCGGCCGGCGCGTTGGCGGAGAAGTTGTCATTGATCAGGACTTCGGCCCCGGCAAGTGACAAAGTGGCGGCGGCGGCGGACAGCAACAGCATTTTTTTCATTTGGAAAGTTCCTTAAAAGATCCGTCAGTTGAACGGGACCGGACTGGATTCCAGCGAGAAATCACGGATTGAGACTTCGCTTACCGGGGCCTTGTGCGAATAAATATAGACATAGCCCCCTTTGGCGTCTTCCGGCGCCTGGTAATCGACCACGTACTCTTTGTAGTCGTCGCTCTTGGCAAAAAAGGTCTGTTTGTAGTTTTTGGCATCGGGTGTAAAGGATATCTGAATAAGGAAGCCGGGCGCGGAGGCTTTGGCGGAAACCTTGGCGCGATAATACATGCCGGGAGTGACCTTGAAGAAACGCATCACTCCGATTTCGCTGTCGTTGTAGGCGTCGGAGAGCTTGAGCGCGGTCGCGCCGTCGGCTTCGTCCGCCTTGGCGACAACGCCTTTCTGAGGTCCCTGGGCATATAAATTCCAGTTGACCGGAGCTCCGGTCTTTTCGTCGAGCTTGAGTTTGCGGAACGAATCGCGGACGAGCAGGATATTTTCTCCCGGCCACGGGGTCGGCGCGGCAAAGGTGTTGTCGGCGTCTTCGAGGATGAATTCGGCGATCGCGATCGCCGGTTGCGGTTTGTTGTGGCTGTAAACGAAGATCTGGGCGTTGGTGGTGCCGGCCGGGGCTTCCAGCCCGATCACATTGATCGCGTAGTCATCGCTGCCGAACACGCTCACCGGCTCCTGAACGAGTTTGTTGGAGGGGAGAAAGCGGAGCTGAAAATAGGCGAGGTCGGTCCGTTCGGGATCGAGGGCGCGCGCTTTGATTCCGGCCCGGTACTTTTTGCCGCCGACTGCCGGAAAGGTGCGGGTGATGCCGTTTTCGCTCTGCGGACACGAGTCCTCCAGAATCACTTCGCGTTTGTCGCCGCCGCGGTCGGCAACAGCGATTTTGCCCTGATTGGGACCGTTGTGATAACGCTTCCAGCCGGCGGGGACATTGTCGCCCGGCGCGTTGGCGGAGAAATCATCCTTGAGAATGACTTCGGCGGCAAGGCCGAATGAGAATCCGGCGGCGAGCAGGAGTGAAAACGTTTTTTTCATACGGTTCCTTTCCGGTTGCAATGGTGTTGGTGTTTTTAATAATAGAACCCGATCCTGAAAATTTCAAGCTCCGGCAGTCTTTTTTTTGTTGACTTATGGCAAAAAACAGGTTATAGTGTTTAATCGAAACGGCGGGGACAAACCAAAAGGATGGAGCCATGACTTTCAAAAACGCGGTCGAACAATACGAAGTTTGGGGAGTGGATGTCGAAAAGGCGCTCGAACGACTGTCGCAAATTGCCGTTTCGATGCACTGCTGGCAGGGGGACGATGTGGCCGGGTTTGAAAACGCCGGCACCCTCGACGGCGGGCTGGCGGTCACCGGCAACTATCCCGGGCGGGCCCGCAACGGCGACGAACTGCGCGCCGACCTCGACTTCGCCATGTCTTTGATTCCCGGCAAAAAACGGCTCAACCTCCACGCCATCTATGCCGAAAACAGCAGCCGCAAGGTGAGCCGAAACGAGCTCGATATCGAATCTTTTGCCCGCTTCATCGACTGGGCCGCCGAGCGCGGCATCGGCCTTGACTTCAATCCGAGCTATTTTGCCCATCCGCTGGCCAGAGGCGGCTTCACCTTGTCCAGTCCGGACGCCAAGATCCGGCGTTTCTGGATTGAGCACGGCATCGCCTGCCGCAAAATCGCCGAAGAGTTCGGCCGCCGCCTCGGCAGCGCCTCGATTGTGAATTTCTGGATTCCCGACGGTTACAAGGATCTTCCGGCCGACCGTACTGCGCCGCGGGAGCGTCTGGTTGCTTCGCTCGACGAGATTTTTCAGGTGCCGATCGACCAGACTTTGAGCCGCGATGCGGTCGAGTGCAAACTTTTCGGCATCGGATCCGAGAGTTACGTTACCGGGTCGCATGAATTCTACATGGGGTACGCCATGAGTCGCGGCAAGATGCTTTGCCTCGATGCCGGTCACTTTCATCCGACCGAGGCAATCGCCGACAAGTTGAGTTCGATCCTGCTGTTTTCGCCCGAAGTTTTGCTTCACGTCAGCCGCGGGGTGCGCTGGGACAGCGACCATGTGGTGCTTTTCAACGACGAGTTGCGGGCGATCGCCGAAGAGGTGGTTCGCTGCGGCGAAAACCGGATCCATATCGCGCTCGACTACTTCGACGCCAGCATCAACCGGATCGCCGCCTGGACCATCGGCATGCGGGCCACCCAAAAGGCGCTGCTGGCCGCCTTGCTCGAGCCTTCGGCAAGTCTTCGCGATGCGGAAACCAACGGCAACTACACGAGGCGTCTGGTAATGCTCGAAGAGAGCAAAACCCTCCCTCTCGGCACGATCTGGGAGGAATACTGCCGCCGCCAGCACATCCCCGCCGGTGTCGAATGGCTCGACGCGGTGCTCAATTACGAAAACGAAGTCCTCGCCAAACGGTCCTGAACTGATTGCACAAAAAAATCCCTGCCGCGGTGATTCCCGGCAGGGACTTTTTTGTTTACAACGCCACGACCGCCGCCGCGCCGTCGAGCGCCGGAAGCTTCAGCGGGGCACGGCCCTTGAGCTTGATTTCGAGCTGGTTGGGAGCGTTGACCAGCGGCGTTTCGGGTGTTTTACGGAACCAGTCGCGGGCGGTGCCTTTGGGCCGGAAGTTTTTGGCAAAATCAACCCCGCAGGCGGTCACGACGCCTTTGCCGTCACGTTCCTCAATCGCGATCAGCGCGGGTTCGCTGACACCCTCGATCAGCTCATCAACCGGCTGACCGGGGGCAAAAACCGCGTAGACGGTGATCTTCCGCTCGGGAAATGCGACGATGTGGGCGGTCCGGTCGCGACGGAGCACTTGATAGGGCTCCGGCTTGGCGAGGCCGTTGAGCAAAATTGCGTACTCGTAACTATCGTTCTTCGGGGCTTTGCCGTGGTCGATCAGGGCCATTTCGGCGTTACCCCGGCCGCCGGTTTCGCGGCCGAAGGCGTTGTCCGGCCAGTTGCGCTGGTCGCGCTTCAAACGGACTTTGACTCCGGCCGGAATCGCGTAGCCGGTGCCGACGCTGTCGCGGAAGGTCGCGGGGCCGGTGAATTCCTGATCAAAAGGCAATGCGGTAATGGCCTTGCCGTCAACCGTGGTCGCGGTGGCGGGGGAGGGGAGAATGTGCTGAAAGAGCGTGGTGTGAATCGGCGTCGCCGCATCGGCGCTCCGGATCGCGTTGCCGAGAACAACGATGGTGTCGCCGACCGCAAAAGCGCTCTGGTCGAAGCCGAAGGTTTTGTCATAAGTGGCGTCGACAAAACGCATCATCCACGCTCCGTTTCCGCCGAAGGCCATGCCGCCGACCGCGCCTTCATCGGTGTAATGGCGCGACTCGTCCTTGATCGGGCCGGGATCGAGTTTCTCCGGCGGCAGCGCCGGGGCGGTCGCACCCGGAATATGGGCGTAATCCCACCCCTGCCAAGACATCGCCGCATTTTTGAGCGAACCCGGATAGATGGTGATGCTCCCGCGGCTGAGGTAGCGACCGAGCTGGCCGCAGGACTCTTTTTCGTAATCCCATACGAAACTGCTGTTGCCCTTGATCGCCACAAGCGTTTCGCCGCGGCGATGGAACGTGGCTCCGGCATAGGGCATCGCGAGGTGGCCCTGCGGCGTTTTTTCGGGTTCGGAGGCCAGTGTGCCAAACGATAGCGCGTCTTCGATGTTCCCGGGGGTGGAGGTGAAGGTGTTGCCCTGATATTTGATTTCGGGAAAGCGGTT
>JBFWIO010000316.1:0-4315 GCA_050255955.1 Victivallaceae bacterium | reverse complement strand
CGTTCCGCGGCATTCGCCGCGCGGATGGCGTCGCTCCGCAGGCGCTGGCGCGCCCACGTCGCTCGGGCCGGGCTCGGCGCCGGAACTCGTTCCGGCTTCGTGAGCTGGGCTTCGCCCGGCATGCACACGAGGCTCCGCCTCGGGCTCCGCCAAAGGGCTCCGCGCCCTTTGGAATCCTGCGCCAGGGCACCGCCCTGGACCCTGCTCGGCGGAGGAACCGCCTCGCGATCCGGGGCGGCTTACGCGCCCCGAGCCGAGAGAGCGTCAGCGACCGGCGAGGCATCCCGAGGCCGACGGTCGG
Organism: Victivallaceae bacterium; assembly: GCA_050255955.1. GTDB lineage: Bacteria > Verrucomicrobiota > Lentisphaeria > Victivallales > Victivallaceae > JAVBUI01. The sequence goes on along the minus strand of JBFWIO010000316.1, from coordinate 4,014 downwards.
CCCGCCTCGCGATTACGGGGCGGCTCGCTCCGGTCGCCCGAAGTCCGCCGGGACAATCCGCTTACCCAACGCCGTCACCGCGAAACCCGGCAAAGTACACACCATCACAAATACGAAAAACCAGACATAGCTCCCCAGCAGACCCTGAATATACCCCGCCGCCATCCCCGGAATCATCATCCCCAACATCATAAACCCCGTCATCAACGCAAAGTGACTGGTACGGTACTTCCCGCTGTCCTCGGCAAATGCCACCATAAAAAGCATATACAACGTAAACCCGAAACCATACCCGAACTGCTCAACCGCCACGCACCCCCCCGCAATCATCCGGCTCGACGGCCGCACCGCCGCAAGATACACATACAACAAATTCGGCAAATTGATCGCCAGCGCCATCGGCCACGCCCACCGGCCAAAACCGTCACGTGATATCACCACCCCCCCCAATACCCCGCCCGCCAACAACGCCGCCACCCCGATCGTACCATAAAACAACCCCTGCTCCAGTGTCGAAAAACCCAGCCCCCCCGACTCCGCCGCATCCAGCATAAATGGCGCCGCCAACCGCACCAACTGCGATTCCCCCAAACGATAAAGCAAAATAAATGCCAGCGCCGCCCCGACATGTTTTTTTTGGAAAAAAGTGACAAAAGCTTCGCCGAATTCACGCATGCCGCCAGACGAAACAACCTGCGCCTCAACCGCCGGCAATGACCGGAAGTGCCACAGCGACAACAATGCAAATATCGCCGCGGCCAGCGTGAACGCAAGCGCCCAGCCCGCCCCCGCCGAACCGCTGCATTGGGCATAATACCCCGCCAGCATCACCAGCCCGCCCTGAGTCGCGATCACCCCCGCCCGGTAGGCAGTCGAACGAATCCCCGTAAAAAACGACTGACCGTGAGTGTCAAGCCCGATCAGGTAAAACCCGTCCGCCGCCACATCATGAGTCGCCGAGACAAAAGCCAGCGCGAAGAGAAGCGCAAGAAATAACGCATTGAAAGGAGCCGCGGCCAGCAGCAGTGCCGCCAGCGCGAAGAAGAGCGCCATCAGAAATTCCAGCGAAGCAATCCAGTTCTTTTTGCTGCCGAAGATGTCGAGCACCGGAGCCCACAAAGGCTTGATCGCCCACGGCAACGTGAGCAAACTGCTGTAGAGCGCGATCTCGGCATTGGAAAGATTAAGGTTCTTCAAGAGAACGATCGAAACCGAGCCGACCACCGCGTAGGGCACCCCCTCCGCAAAATACAGCGTCGGTACCCAGCGCCAGCCCTTCATTTACTTGTGCCCGCTCATATTGGAAATGGCAATCGCACATTCGACCGGATCGACCCGCACGCTCTTGAGGTTCAGCTCGGCGCGGATGAAGTAACGGCGCTCCGCTCCGGTCGAAATCACCAGCGAATCGGCGAAATCAAGCTTGCGGGTCACAATCGCCTGGTTGTCCGGCATCAGTTCGAGGGTGTAACGCAATTCCGGCTGCTTGACTTCATCGTCGATACGGACCCACAGATTCGGATCCGGTTTGTCGCCGGAGTTGGGCAACCAGTTCTGGCAATAGATCCGGATATTGTCGGTTTCATTCATCCGCCATTCGGGAATCCGCACCGGCTTGAGTCCTTTGTTGCGCAGTGCAAAGGAAAGCTTGACCGCCTCGCCGGTCTTGAAGTTGAGAGGGCCGACGCTGACGAATTCGAGCTGACAGTCCTCAAGGACCGGGAAATCCTTCTTTTTGGCATTGACTTCACCGAATTTGGTCTGCGGGGTCAGCACCTCGGTCACGCAACCGGCCAGGAACACCGCCGCCGCCACCATCCACAGGATTCTACTCATTTGGCGACCCGCTTTCTGATTACCGTTTTTTCGCCGATCCGGCTGCGGAAAACGAGGATCATAATGATGAAATAACAGCCGAGGAGCGTCCACAGACTGCCTTCGGTCTGAAGGAGCTGGCTGGTAGACATCTCCTTGGCGTCGGCCAGGAAGTTTTTGCGATTGAAATTGACCACTCCGATCAGGATGTAGTAAACGCCGGTCCAGAGCGCCCAGCAGATCACCGTCGCCACCGCTTTGAACAACTTGTCGCCGAGAAATTCCCCGAGCTCGCGCGCCGGATAGGTTTCATAAACCGGACCGAGGTGTTTTCGCCTGTTCATCTTTGACTCCAATTCAGAAATAGTCCGGAGCTTGGACGCATCCGGTTCGACAATGATTTATCGTTGCTTTAAGATACCATCAAAGCGGCCTCTCGTCAAGTCCGAAAAAAGTGTAAAAAAGCTGATTTTTTCTTGAAAAAAAGGTGTTCGGAGTGTATCTTAGACCGTAAAACGAAAACATATAATCAGACACTTGCGGCGATATTCGCAAGTTTCCGGAAATCAGGAAGTTCTATGAGCGAAGAAAACACCGGCGAAAACATTCCCGTCGAAGCTGCCGGCAGCCCCGGGGAATACAGTGCAAGCAAGATTACCGTTCTCGAAGGTCTTGAAGCGGTGCGGATGCGCCCCTCGATGTATATCGGCGACACCGGATCACGCGGACTTCACCACCTGGTCTACGAAGTCGTAGACAACAGCATCGACGAAGCACTGGCGGGTTACGCCTCGCATATCGAAGTGCTGATCCATGCCGACAACTCGATCACCGTGGTTGACGACGGCCGCGGCATCCCGGTTGACCTTCACGAGGGAGAGGGCAAACCCGCGGTCGAAGTGGTGCTGACCATTCTTCACGCCGGGGGCAAATTCGACCACAACGCCTACAAGGTGTCCGGTGGTCTCCACGGCGTCGGGGTTTCCTGCGTCAATGCGTTGAGCACCCGGCTGGAGGTCGAAGTCTGGCGCGACGGCGGCGCTCACCTGATCGGTTTTGAGCGCGGGAACACGGTCCGGCCGTTGCGGCGGATCGGCGACACCGACCGGCGCGGCACGCGGGTGACGTTTCTTCCCGACGACACTATTTTCAGCGAAACGGTTTACGTCTGGGATATTCTCTCGAATCGTCTGCGCGAACTTGCTTTCCTCAACCGCGGGATCACCATCTCGCTGACCGATGAGCGGCCCAATGAAAACGGGGCGACCCGCAGTGAAACGTTCCACTACGACGGCGGGATCAGTGAATTCGTCACCCATCTTAATGCCAACAAAGTGGTGATGCACCCTGACGTGATCTATTTCCACCGTGAGCGTGACGGCATCGATGTCGAAATGGCGATGCAGTACAACGACGGCTTCAACGAAAACATTTTCAGCTATACCAACAACATCAACACGATTGAGGGCGGCACCCACCTGGTGGGGTTCCAGACCGCGCTGACCCGGACGATCAACAACTACGCCAAAGCGCAGCTCAAAAACGACAAGGCGATGACCGGCAGCGACACCCGCGAAGGCTTGTCGGCGGTGATCAGCGTCAAGGTTCCCGACCCGCAGTTCGAGGGGCAGACCAAGACCAAACTCGGCAACAGCAACGTCCGCGGCATCGTCGAATCGGTGATCAACGACGAGTTGGCCGCATATCTTGAGGAACATCCGGCGACTGCCAAAGAGGTGATCTTGAAGGCGATGACCGCCTCCCGTGCCCGGGAGGCCGCGCGCAAGGCCCGCGAACTGGTTCAGCGCAAGGGTGCGCTTGACGGCTTTTCGCTGCCCGGCAAGCTTTCCGACTGTTCCAGCCGTGATCCCGCGCAGTGCGAGCTCTACATCGTCGAGGGGGATTCCGCCGGCGGTTCGGCCAAGCAGGGCCGCGACAGTTCCTTTCAGGCGATTCTCCCGATCCGCGGGAAGTTGCTTAACGTGGAAAAGGCGCGTCTTGACAAGGTCTTGGAGAACAAGGAAATCCAGGGTCTGGTGGCGGCGATCGGCTGTGGCATCGGCGATGAGGATTTTGAGATTGCCAAGGCGCGGTATCACCGGATTGTGATTATGACCGACGCCGACGTTGACGGTTCGCACATCCGGACGTTATTGCTGACGTTCTTTTACCGTCAGATGAAGCCGTTGATTGAGGCGG
>JBFWIO010000315.1:0-4326 GCA_050255955.1 Victivallaceae bacterium | reverse complement strand
AGCGCTTCGCTTAGCTTCGCTCCGGTGGAGCCGGAGCGACCAGGGGTGTTCGCCCCCTGGACGGCGACTCCGTACGACGGAGGGCGGGATTGAGCGCTTCGCGCTTTTTTCTTTTTTTTGGCGCTTCGCGCTTTTTATTATTTTTTTAAAACAGCTCAGGTTGTTCGGGAGGCGGCTCAATCAAATCCCGCACCGGCCCGAAACTCTTCCGGTGAATCGCACACGGCCCCAACCTCCGCAACGCCTCCAAATGCATCGCCGTCCCATAACCCTTGTGCAACTCAAACCCATACCCCGGATACCGCCCCGCCATCACCACCATCAATTCATCCCGGTACACCTTCGCCAATATACTCGCCGCCGCAATCGACGCCGACTTCGCATCCCCCCCCACCACCGACTTCGACGGCTTCGGCAAATACGGCACCGGCCTCCCGTCAACAAGAAGAAAATCAACCCCTCCCAACGCCAACGCCGCCTCCCGCATCGCCAAATCCGTCGCCCGGAGAATATTCAACTCATCAACCCTCTCCGGCCCCACCTCGATTACCGCATAACGCACCCCCGGCGCCGACAAAATCGCCTCGCGCATCGCCAGCCGGTCACGCTCCGTTACCTGCTTCGAGTCAAATACCCGCGGCACCGGCTCATCACGATTGAAACACACCGCAGCCGCCACCACCGGCCCCGCCAATGGCCCCCGACCCGCCTCGTCAATCCCGGCGACAAAGACAAACCCCTCCGACCAGAGCTTTCGTTCCAGCAGGAGGAGTTCGTCATTATTCGCCAGATAAGCGTTCATCGCATCGGCACGGCCCAAAAAGCCGCCGTCAAGCGCTCAGCTCAGCGGGCTTCTTTGACGCGGGCGGCCTTGCCGACCTTGTCGCGCAGATAGTAAAGCTTGGCACGACGAACATCGCCGCGACGAACCACTTCCACGTGATCAATACGCGGACTGTTCTTCGGGAACACTCGCTCAACACCATGACCGGAAACCACCCGGCGCACAGTGAAAGTCTCTTCAATCCCGCTGCCGCGACGGGCAATCACCGTGCCCATAAACTGCTGGATTCGTTCGGTGGTGCCTTCGACGATCTTGACGAACACCTTGATGGTATCGCCCACCGCGAAGTCGGTGAGATCGGTTCTCAGATTCTCATTGCGGATCTTGTCAACTATGTTCATTCTACTTGCCTCCAAGTTTCTTCGTTTTCAAAAAATGTTCCCACAGCTCCGGCCGCCGCTCCCGCGTCAACCCGGCCGATTGTTCAAACCGCCACGCCGCAATCCGCCCGTGGTCGCCGGACAACAAAACGTCCGGCACCGCTTCGTCGCCGAATACCGGCGGCCGCGTATACTGCGGATACTCCAGCAAACCCTCGGCAAACGTTTCATCCGAGCTCGACTCGTCGCACCCCAGCGCCCCCGGCAACAGCCGGACAATCGCATCAACCATCACCATCGCCGCCAGATTTCCGCTGGTCAACACATAATCACCAATCGAATACTCGCGGTCAATGCACTGGTCAATCAAACGCTGGTCAACACCCTCATAGTGACCGCAGACAATCAAAAGATGTCCGCAATCCTTCAATTCCCGCGCCGCCGCCTGGTCAAACCGGCGACCGCGCGGTGTGGTCAAAATTACCATCGTCTCAGGCCGCCTGAGCTCCCGGATCGCCCGGTCCAGCACTTCGACCTTCATCAACATCCCCGGCCCGCCGCCGTACGGCTTGTCATCCACCGTACCGCGTCGGTCAGAGGCGAACGACCGCAAATCGATCGCTCGCAACTCAAATAGTCCCTTCTCCGCCGCCCGTCCGATGATACTCGATCCCAGAGGACCCGGGAAAATCTCCGGAAACAGCGTGAGAATATCGACTTTCAACTCAGTCGACCACTTCGACCGAAACCCGCTGCCGCATCCGGCCGGCGGCTCCGCTCACCAACGAACGGATGGCCATGATGGTTTTGCCGCGCTTGCCGACAATCTTGCCGATGTCTTCCTTGCGGCAATCAATCTTGAGCGTGCAACCTTCGGCATTTTCCTCGCAGCTCACCCGGACGTCATCCGGATAGTCCACCAGCGAACGCGCCACATAATCCACGAACCCCTGGAGGTCGCGGAGCGTCCGCGCGCTCCCCGATGGCGACGACACCGACGCATCTTTCGATACGGCGCCGCCGGTCAAGAAATTCAACAATGCTTTCAGCACAATATTTTTCCCTTACTTTTCAGCCGGTCCAAGCTTACGCCTGGGCTGCGGCTTCCGCGGGAGCGGCGGCGGCTTCGGCCTTGGCCTTGGCTTCGGCTTCCGCTTTGGCGCGGGCCTTTTTCGAAATCGACGGCTTGCGAGCCTTGTCCTTCAACGAAACACCCTTGGACTGACGATCGGCAATCGCGGTGACCGTTTCCGAAGCAATCGCACCAACGCCGACCCAGTAGGTGTAACGCTCAAGATCGAGCTTTTCATTTTTGCTGCGCGGATCGTAGTAGCCGAGCTCTTCAATCGCTTTTCCGTCACGGCTGGAACGATCGTCCATCACCACCACCCGAAAGCAAAGTGCGTTTCTCGTTCCGGTACGTTTCAGTCTGATTTTAACCATTGCTTCTTCCCAACCTTTTCCCGTTGTTTTGTAAATCTTTTCCGCATGTTCCGCCCAAGCTACACAGGCGCGGCCCCCTTCGCGTGCACAACCGAAACTCCCGCGAATTCACCGGATCTATTCACATTATGGATGCGGACCACTTAATATAACCCGCCAAATTGATTTTGCAAATCACAAAAAGGGTTTTTTCCCGCATCCCGGAGCGCTTTTATTCGAGTCCGATCGCCCGAAGCGGATTCCGGATCGCCAGAATCCGGATTTCCTCCTCCGAAAGTCCGATTTCGCGCAGCACCTTGACGCAGCCGGCGATGGTCGCCGAAGAGCCGACCAGACATCCTTTGGCCGGATTGTGCAAATAGCCGTTCTCCTCAATGACCACATCATTTCCCATCGAGTAATAACGCCCGGGCGGCATCCCCGCCAGAGACGAGGCGTCGCTCACCACCAGCGCGTGATCCAGCCCCTTGGCCCGGATCATCACGTTCAGAAGTTCCTTGGGCAGATGATGTCCGTCGGCGATCATCATCGCGGTCAAACCGTCAACCGACAATCCCGCCAGCAGCGGATTGCGGTGCCGGTTGACTTCATTGGGCATGCCGTTGCCCAGATGGGTCAGCAGCGTCGCTCCCGCGTCGCGGCAGACGCACAGCTGATCGTAGGTGGCCAGCTGATGACCGAGCGACACCGCCACCCCCGCGCCGACCGCATGACGGGTGAGCGCCGCCGCGCCGGGAACTTCGGCGGCGATGGTGATCAGCCGGATCGAATCGTCCGACCAGCGCCGCATGCGGTCAAAAAACTCCGCCGTCGGCGGCCGCACCGATTTGGGATCGTGCGCGCCGACCGCACCCGGCTTGTCCGAGAGAAACGGGCCCTCGACATGGATGCCGAGAATCCTGCCGGCGAATTCCGGACGTTTCATTACGTTTGCGATCATCGCCAGATTGCGCTCGTAGACCGCTTCCGGAGCAGTGATGACGGTCGGCAGGAACGCCCCGCAACCTGCTTCCAGCAACTGCCGGCTGACCCGGATCAAATCCTCTTCCTTCAGTCCGGCATCGGTAAAATCGACACCGAGATACCCGTTGACCTGCAAGTCAATGTAACCATTGGTCTTCATCATTTTTCCTCTAAATAAAAGCCGCGGAACTCGCGTTCCGCGGCTCGTTTGAAAATCTGCGCTCAGTAGGCGAGGAAGGCATCGAGCGTCTGCCCGGCCTCATCGTCAAAAAGCGAGTTGAATGACGTTGCGGACGCTTCGAGCATCGCATACGCGTTGCCGACCGGGCTCGGCACATGCTGGAGCGTCCCCTTGGGGAGATTCCCCTGATAGTGACTTCCGTCGCTGTAGTTGGCGCTCCCGGTATAGGTGATCGTCTTGGAGGTCACCGAACCGTTGTTGTACAGCATATTCGAATTCTGATTGAAAATGCTGCCGACGCTGATCAAACCGGTCGCCTCGTTGGTGATCGAGCCGGACTGGTCGATCACGGTCAGCGTATTCGAGATCTGCAACTTCAGGGTGTTTTCGATCGAACCGTTCACCTTCAAATTGGCGGCGGTAAAGGTGCTCGAGTTCTCCAGATTGCCGCCGAGCGTCACCTGGGCCGCGGACGCGGTAAAGGCGCTCTTGACATGGAAATAACTGGTCACCGTCACACTGCTGCCGCGAACCGTGAGGCTGCCGGACTCGTGCTCGATCGACTCCGCGCTCAA
>JBFWIO010000314.1:0-4326 GCA_050255955.1 Victivallaceae bacterium | reverse complement strand
GTCCAGGAAAAGGATGAGATCACCAAACGCATCCTCGACCGGTTGACCGCCCGCCCCAAGTGCGATGATGACGATTCCCCCAAAGCCGGGCCCGGCCCCATCAAGGGCTCCAAGGCTGATAAGGAATAAATTACTTCTTCCGCCCGCCGGATTCGCTTCCGGCGGCGACTCTCCCGGCCCGGTGTCCGCACCGGATTCCGTGAGTCCGGCGGCAAAGCCGGAGGGCTTCACTCACGGGGTCCGGTGCCGACGTTGGGCCGGAAGAACAAAAAACGCCGGTTTTCCATGGGGAAGACCGGCGTTTTTTTCGGTGAATCAGTTGATCGATTCAAAAATGTATTGCGGCTTGGTTTCACCCTCCGCCCGGGCCGCGCGCTCGGCGTCGGTGATCCCGGTCAGCAACAGTGCCGAGGTCATGCCGCAGCGGTTCGCGCCGCGGACGTCGGACTGGAGCGAATCGCCCGCCATCAGGATTTTGCGGTAGTTCTGCGGCTCCGGCAAACCGAAACGCTGATGAAGCAGATGCACACTGTAGTCGTAGAGCGGCCGGTAGGGTTTGCCGAGGTAGGTCGGGGTGACCTCGACTCCCATTTCGCCGAGCATCGATGCGATGAAGCGCGCCTGCCCCCCGGCGCCGATGCCGAAGTCGCCGGTGCGCGGACTCGGCCAGTAGCTGTCCGGATTGGGCACCAGATAGGGTCGGTCGGGGTGGCGGCGGAAGTAGTTGATCACCGCTTGCATGTGGTCGTGCCAGTCGTAGTAGTCCTCGCCGTTGATCACCCCGAAGCACTCTTCGATCTTTCCCGGATCGCGGCAGACCCGGAGCCCGGCGCGTTCGGCGAAGCAGGGCACCCCGAGACGGCCGAGGACAAAGAAGGTTTTGCCGGCATAACCGTTGACGTCGGAGACCTCTTTCAGCGCCGCGCCGCAGGAGACGATTTCGTCCGCCGACACCGGCAGTCCGCCGCGCCGCAGGAGTTCGCTTTTCTCTTCCGGCGAATGGTTGCCGTCATTGGTCAGAATCAGGTGGGGATAGCCGCTCAGTTTGAGCTCCGCCAGCAGCTCCGCCGCGCCCGGCAGCGCCCGGCTGCCGGTACAGATGGTGCCGTCGACATCGAGCAGCAGAGCCTGGTAGGAATCACGGTTGGCACGGAAAAAATCAATGAATTTCATATCGCAAAGGTACTGTCCGCCGGAAACAGCGAGTTGTATTGGTTTTTGAGAATGATATACTGCTCAAGGGCACGGAAGGTCGCGCCGTCGATGCCGATCTGATTGGCGAATTCAAGCCCGAAAGCGCGCTCTTTGCGCCGGAAAAGGCCGTCCACCATCATCACTTCGAGTTGATTCGCCAGCAGTGAGAGTTTCTGCTCGGCACTGCATTTTTCGCGAACCAGCGCGGCGAATCCGCCGAGCTCGTGATCGGTGTAAAAGGCAACTCCGGAGCGGAGCGCCTCAGGCGGCGCAAGCTGCCGGACCATCTGTTCCTGGGATTCCGGAAGTTCGCCGCCGGCATCGGCGGCGTACATCAGTCCGGCGACGAACAGTGTCGCCCACGAAATGCCGCCGTCGGCCGCCGGTGCGGAGCCGGACGCGCTGTCGGCGGCGGACGGAATCGCCGCCAGCAGTTTGGCCGCACCCTGGTCATCAAGCATGCTCCAGCGCCAGGTCCAGCGGCCGCCGTCATGTTCGATGACCGCCGATTTCTGGTCGCTCGAAATCAGCCGCAGCCGGTTGAGCTCGACGCTTTTGGCCTGATACTCGAATGCACCGAGTTTGCGCTCGACCAGAAACAGCGTCCGTCCGCACAAAAGCAACATGCCGTCGCCGGACTCGTCGCGGCAGGTCCGGTCGAGCCTGACCGCCAGCTCCGGCGTGCCGGTGACCAGCCGCAGGATTCCCGGAGAAATAAAACGCATATCCATTCGAAGCCCCCATTTTTCATAAAATACCCCTCTGTCCGCGATAATGCAATCATTTAGAGTTGATTTTTCAGATTTCGATGATAGTTTTAAACAAACGTCAACAGGATGAATCGTCAACCAGGGAGACTTGCGACATGAAGAAACGTTTCTTTCGGCTGCCGGACGGTCGCGAAGCTTCGCTTTTTACATTGAAAAATGCGCAAGGCATGACCGCCGAGATTTCCGACTTCGGCGGTGTGGTCTACCGTCTGCAGCTGCCGGACCGCGACGGCGTCCGGCGCGACGTGGTGCTCGGCTATGCCGATCCGGCGCAGTATCTGGTCAATGTCCCCCATTTCGGGGGCATCATCGGCCGCGTCGCCAACCGGATTTCCAACTCGCGTTTCTTCCTCGACGGGGTCGAATACAAATTGATTGCCAACAACGGACTCAATTCGCTTCACGGCGGCGACGGCTTTGACCAACGGCTGTGGCAGGTCGCCGGCTCCGGCGCGGATTATCTGCAATTAAGCCTGCTGAGCCCCGATGGCGACGCCGGGTATCCCGGCGAACTCCGGGTCGAAGTCACCTACCGTTTGACCGCCGACAACGCCCTCACGGTCGAGATGCGCGCGGTCACCAATTCGCCGACGGTGGTCAATATGACGCAGCACAGCTATTTCAATTTGAGCGGCGAGGAAACCGGTTCGCTGCTTGACCAGGAGATTGCGGTCTATTCCCGCTGCCGACAGGAAGTCGACGTCCACCTGATCCCGACCGGCCGGACGCTGCCGACCGACGGCACCCGCTACGACCTCGGCAAATTCCGGCCCTTCGCGGAACTCTTCAAGAAATTCCCGCACGGTCTCGACGACAACTACATCATCGGCCCCGCCGACGGCGTGACCCGCCCGGTGGCGGCGGCTTATTCGCCCGCGACCGGCATCCGGCTCGACGTCGAAGCGTCCGACTGCGCGATCCAGCTCTACACCGGCGGCGCGCTCAACGGCAGCGACCTCGGCAAGAGCGGCAAACCCTATGGTCCCTTGTCCGGATTCTGCCTTGAACCGCAGGGCTGGATCGACGCGGTCAACCGTTCCGCTTTTCCGAGTGTCCGGCTGGATCCCGGCGAAGCGTATTTCCGAAAAATCGAATATCGCTTTTCAATCAAATAATTGAGGTTTTTGCGCCATGTTGAACAAAGTCAGTCTCAAGTTTCTCGCCGAATTGATGAACTGCTCGAGTCCCTCGGGCTATGAGATGGAGGCCGCCGCGATTTTCCGCAAGGAACTCTCCGGCTTCTGTGCCGAAGTCCGCACCGATGTGCTTGGCAACACCATCGGCGTGCTCAATCCGGGGGCGCCGATGCGGGTGATGCTGGCCGGCCATTATGATGAAATCGGATTCCAGATCGTCTATATCGCCGACGACGGCTTGCTCTATTTTCGCCCCAACGGCGGGATCGACAAGCTCAACGTCCCCGCTTCCGAAGTCGAAATCCTGACCGCCAACGGCCGGGTTCACGGGGTGATCGGCAAAAAACCGATTCACTTGCTCAAGCCTTCCGAACGCGACGCCGCGCCCGAGCTCAACGACCTTTGGATCGACATCGGCGCTTCATCCCGCGAAGAAGCCGAAAAGCTGGTCGCGGTAGGCGACCCGGTGGCGATGTGCTCCAACTTCCGGATGCTCAACGAAAACCGCTTCGTGTCAAAGGGCATGGACGACAAGGTCGGCGCTTTTGTGGTGGTCGAGGTCTTGCGGGCCCTTGCCAAACGCAAGCTCAATGTCTCCGTCTACGGGGTCGGCACGGTGCAGGAGGAAGTGGGGCTTCGCGGCGCTACTGCGAGCGCTTACGGGATCGATCCCCGGGTCGGTTTCGCTTTTGACGTCGGCTTTGCCACCGACATTCCCGATATTCCCAAAAAGATGCTCGGCGACATCCGGCTCGGCAAGGGCCCGGAACTCAGCAAGAGCTGCGACAACAACATCGTCCTCGGCCACAAACTCCGGGCAATCGCCAAAAAACACAAGATCGCCTATCAGGAAACCGTCGCCCACCGCGCTTCCGGCGGCACCGACACCTGTGCGATGCAGTTGACCCGCTCCGGGGTGGCGACCGCGCTGGTCAGCATTCCCAACCGCTACATGCATTCGCCGGTCGAGCTCTGCGACTTGCGCGATGTCGAGGGCGCGATCAAGCTGGTCACCGAGACGATCGCCGCGTTCAGGGGCGACGAGTCGTTCATTCCCGGTATCGACTGAGGGGACCTGCCGCCATGAAACTTCCGATCCGGTCCACTGCCGCGGCGCTGTCGGCTCTGCTGATCGCCGGTTGCGTTTCGTCCGCGCCGCCGCCGGAGCCGGAGGTGCCGCCAAAGGACCTCTACCAGTCGCTCGCCATGCTCGGCGAAACGATGAC
>JBFWIO010000313.1:0-4354 GCA_050255955.1 Victivallaceae bacterium | reverse complement strand
ATCTCCAGAGGCAAGGACGAGCATCCCGCCGACCGGCCGATGCAGTCGATGGAAAAGGACTATGGAATTTCGGCACTGGGCGCAAGGTGGGAGCGTTACGGATATTGCAATCTCACCGCCATGCCGAAATACGATGGTATCGCGCTGGTGAAGTATGATTCCGGCGTAGTTGCGACCGCCGGGAAAGACGGACTGACCGGCGAAAATGTGACCGGGATCACCATGCCTTTTATGCGCGACGCCGTGCCGGGATACGGTGAAGCAATTATCCGCAAAAGCGTTTTTGAGGCTTCCGGACTTTCAAAGCGCTATCGGTCTCCCCGTAGCGCCGTGGCGGGGATTCTCAACGCGAAAACGCCGGAACTGGCCGAGCTTGCCAAGTACATCGAATTTGCGCGGTACAATGCCGTTTGGATCGGCGCGAGCGGAGTGGGGAGAACGTGTTCAAGCGCGGCGATGATTAAGGCGAAATTGGCGGCTCGCGAAATCTTGAAATTATCCGCCGACTTTCCGACCGATGGAATCGTATTTCGGATCGCGGACGATGAAAAATTCCTCGCCGCCGGGCGCACCGCCCACCACTGGCGCGGGCAAATCGCATTGAAAGGGGAATTCTGAAATGATTATGACCGTAGCCAAGATTTGCGGCCAGCGCTGGCCGCGCCTGATGCCGCCGACCGCCGCCGCCGCGTACTGCGGTATGCTGCTCTCAAAGTTCCGGACGATCCCGGAATTTACCGAACTGATTCAGAATGTCAACGGCGCCGACGTGGTCGATCTTTACGAGCTCGACAAAGCGATTGACAAGATTCTTTCCAAGTAATTAATACTGACCGTTCTTTGACAATCAAATAGGCTTCTGCGCGGCACAACCCCCGCGCGAAATCATGCACCCGGTGAAGCAGGGCGCGAAAATACTATTTACTCCCGTGCTTATGAGGCGCGGGAGCGGTTAAATATATTAATCAATGAGGGAAATACTATGAGAAAGATTCTTCGCCGCATGTATCTGGCTTCCGTTCCGCGCCGTGAACGCAAAAAGACCACCGTTGAAAAAGGCGGCGTGATCAATTTTGGCACATGGCGCAAATGGCTCGCTTCCGGCGGTCCGAAAAAGTACGTGGACGCAATCGGAAAGGCGTAATTATGGGATGCAAATACGAGGTTTTGGCATGGATGGAGGCCGCGCCGGGAAAATATGAATACTTCGGCGTTTATTACGGAAATAGCCTGATCACCGCGCTGATTGCTACGGTTAAAGCAAAGAGAAAGTCATATTCCGTTCAAATTTGCTGGAGGGGATGATGATCACAACCAAAGACAAGGCGGCGCTCAATGCCGCGGCAGTCGGCGACATCGTCACGCTGTCCGATGGGCGCAAGGTGGAAGCGGCGCGATTAAAGCGATCAAGGGATTGCCACACGTGCGAGCTTCACGATGAAGACTGTGCCGGGCTGAATTGCGACAATAACAAAATGTGTTACAAATTTGCGGGGCGAGTATGAACTTGATTTACTGCTTATTTCCGTTCGGCGTCCTTGCCCTGTGGCTCGGCGCGTCGAAGCTGGTGCTGTGGGCGATGGGCGACAAACGACATGAGGCGCTGCGGTGGTAAGAGAGGACGAGGACGGCAACCCGCTTCGGCCCCGGCCGCGATGCTTTAACCGCATGTGCGGCGCGGACGACTGCGCGAGCTGTCACCCGGAGGCGTACAGCGAAATCGCTTGCCCTGAGTGCGGCAAGATGACAACGGCGCTGGAGCTGGATTGGCACGGCGACGTATGCGAGGAATGCGAACAAATGACGAGAGGGATGATATGAGTGATATTGTGAAAGTTGAAGCGGGGGCGGTTCGACCGCTTACCGCCGCCGAAATGACCGAACAAGTCAGCACAATTCAACGTGTGATGCAAGCGGTGATGATCCGCGGCACACACTACGACCGGCTTCCCGGTTGCGGCGACAAGCCGGTACTTCTCAAGCCGGGCGCGGAAAAAATTCTCGCCACGTTCCGGCTCGGCGTCGAAACGGTTGCCGAGGAATTGGGCGACGGCTTCGATATTCGTTACCGGGTTATCTGCCGCGGCTTCTACATTCCGACCGGAAACACTGTCGGTTACGGCATTGGCGAAGCGTCCACCGGGGAGAAAAAATACAAGTGGCGGGAAGCGGTATGCGACGAGGAGTACAACGACACGCCGGAAACGCGGCGCAATATTCTTTACCGCAAAGACCGGAACGGCGCGGTGACGAAAGTTTTTCAAGTCCGACAAAACCCGTCCGACATCGCCAATACGGTGCTCAAGATGGCGAAGAAGCGGGCGATGGTGGATCTCTGCCTGACCGCGACCGCATGCTCCGACATTTTCGAGCAAGACATTGACGACCCGGATACCGCCGAGGCGACCGGAGCCGCGCCCCGATACCAGCAGCCAGCCCAGCGCCAGCCGGAGGCGCCGCCACCCGCCGGGGACGTGATCAGCGAGAAGCAAAACGGTCGGCTTTGGGCGATTGCTCGCGGGAAACAACTCGCGGACGACGAAACCGGATTTATCATTTTCAATGTCGGCGCCGTCAACTCATCGAAAGACATCCCCCGCGACAAATACGAAGCGGTGATCGCCGCCATCGAAGCCGCGACGCCGGGAAAGGTGATCAATGCTTGAGTTTAACGCCGAGCGCCACGAGTACCGCTATAATGGCGTGATCGTGCCGAGTGTGACCGGCATTATCTCGGCGGTTGGCTTGTACGATTTTGACCACGTGAGCCGCGAGACGCTTAAAATCGCGGCGGAGCGTGGCACAATCGTACACCAGTGCGTTGAGTGGCACGAAGCCGGGATACTCGACCCGGACAGCATCGACCCGGAGCTTCGCGGCTATTTCGACGCATACTTGATGCTCAAGGATCGCGGCGATTTGCCAAGCAAGCCGGACGCGACCGAGGAGCGGATTTACTCCGTGACATATCGCTACGCCGGGACACTTGACCAGCGGTTCGGTTGCGACTGGATCAATGACATCAAGACCGGTCAGCCGGACCCGGCGCACGGCCTCCAGTTGTCGGCGTACTGGCTCGCGATACAGTCCGACATGAGGATCAAGCCGCGGCGATTGACCGGAACTTATTTGAGGCCGGACGGAACCGGGACGGTGATTGACTACAAATATGAGCCGCTGTCATGGATGGGGGTGCTTGCCGATTATAATTGGCGGGCCGCGAATAACAAGATAAAATCGAGGTGGAAATGAACGAAACAGACCTGCAATATGAAATCGCCACCGTCGCCAACAGTGCGCCGACCGTGACCGACGCCGCTTCGCGTGATGCGGCGTGCGAATTTCTCAAACAACTCAAAGCGCAGATGAAACGAGTGACCGACTTTTTCGCCGACCCGAAAGCGAAAGCGGCGGCGGCGCACAAATCAATCTGCTCCAAGGAAAAGGAAGTGCTCGGGCCGCTGGAGAATGCCGAGCGCGTGGTCAAGACGCAAATCGGAACCTTTGACATGGCCGAACGCGAACGGCAACGCGCCGAAGAAGATCGTCGCCGCAAGGAGGCCGCCGAAGCGCTGGAGCTGGCGCGGGAAGCCGAGGCCGCCGGTGACGCTGGCATGGCGGCGGAAGCCGTGGCAATGGCGACGATGGAGGCCGCGCTAGTGACCGTCGCGCCGAAGACCGCCGGGGTATCGACCCGGTACGAATGGCGGGCGCGGATTGTCGATCCGGCGAAAGTTCCGCGCATGTTCCTGATCGTTGACGAAAGGGCAATCGCGGCCTATGTCAAGGCGACGCAGGGACGCGCCCCGATTGACGGTGTCGAGATTTTCGAGGCGCCGGTAATCAGCGCCAGAGGTTAGCCGGGCCACCCCTCCCGGCAAGCAGTTTCGCCGTTATGCGTAAAAACGGCGGCTTTTAATGGAGGTTTTTATGTCGTCAATGCGATTGCGCCCCGACCAGGTGGAGGCGCTGAAACGGTTCGACCGCCACGCCGATGTCATTTACTGCGCGGTGCGGCGATGGCGAAAAGGAGAGATTGTAATAGGAAACATCGAGAAGCGGAAAAGGGGCGAAAAGCTATTACTATTTCCGATTTGGAAGAAACCGCCCGGACTGCGGGATGATGAGATCAGGGCGATACTTGACGCGCATTTACGGACGCCGATTGACCACAGCAACCAAATCGCCGCCATTGACCGGAAAATAGCCGAGATCATCGGGGCGCTACCGAAATACACCGAGGGCGAATATGGCGAATGAAATCAAAACGATCCCGGACGAGTTGCGCGAGAAACTTGAATCCGGTTGCGCTCTTTTGTTGCGCTCAATGCTCGACTGTCAAGATGCTTCCTAT
>JBFWIO010000312.1:0-4381 GCA_050255955.1 Victivallaceae bacterium | reverse complement strand
CATCGACGGCGACACCGCCCAAGTCGGCCCCCAGCTCGCCGCCCGGCTGAACTTCGTCCAGGCGACCGGCGTCTCCGAACTCAAAGCGCTCAAGTGTGCCGCCCTCGAAGTTCGCCGCACCCTTGACGGCGGCGGCGACCGCCTCCGGCTCCGGCTTCCCGCGCTGCTCGGCGTCGAGCGCGATCTGAATCAGCCCCGGGTGCCCACGCTGACGGGTTATTTGCATGCGGTCGCCACGGCGGTGACGATCTGGAGTGCCGCCGACCTCAATCCCGATCCCGGCATGATCGGCCTCGCGGGTTCGCCGACCCGGGTCGCCTCGTCGCGCCCGGCGGAACTTCCCCGGCGCAACACCGTACTTCTTCGCGGCGACGCCGCCGACGGTGCGGCGGCGATCCGGCAATGCTTGCAAAGACTGCGAAAGGAAATTTCATGAGCGACACGCCCTATCACTCCGGCATCTGGGTGCCGGCCGAAATCCGGCACGGCAAAATCACCCCGGCCACCTTTGAACTCCTCGGCGAAGCGGTCAAGCTGGCGGCGGTCAATGGAGACCGCGTCACTGCGCTGCTGTGGGGAAGCAACCTCTACAACCTGACCGCCGAACTCGGCCGCGCCGGGGCCGACCGGGTGCTGATGATCGAAGACGCCCGTTTCGACCATTTTCGCGACGAACTCCAGGCCGAAACGCTGGCGAAGCTGATCCGGAAACACCGGCCGGCGATTGTGCTTTTGCAGGCGAGTTCGACCGGCCGCGCCCTCGCCCCGCGGGTGGCGGCACTCTGTCACACCGGGCTCACCGCCGACTGTACGGAACTTGCGATCGAGGCGGAGACCGGATCGCTCCTCCAGACCCGCCCGGCCTTCGGCGGGAGTTTGCTTGCGACCATCCGCACCAACGGCTTTTTTCCCCAGATGTCCACCGTCCGGCCGGGGGTGATGCGGAAACTCGCGGCGGCCAAGCCCGGAGAGCCGGAGATCATCCGCGAAAGCGCCCCCGTTGACCGCTGGAGCGAGCTCAAAACGGTGCTTGCGAGCTTCGGTCTCGACGGCAACGAGCCTTCCTTTGAGAGCGCCGAAGCGATCGTGGCGGGCGGGCGCGGGCTCGACCGCGAGGCATTTGCCATGCTCCATCGCTTCGCCGGACAATCCGGCGTGGCGGTGGGGGCTTCGCGGGCGGCGGTTGACGGCAACCTCATCGGCTACCCTCACCAGATCGGCCAGACCGGGCGGACGGTCCAGACCAAGCTTTACATCGCATTCGGCATCTCCGGCCAGATCCAGCATCTGGTGGGCATGCAGAACTGCGAAGTGCTGGTCGCGGTCAACACCGATCCGGAAGCACCGCTGATGAAGCTTGCCGACCTGGCGATTGTCGGCGACGCCAAAGAAATTTTACAACAATTGATTCATTGAGGAAACAACAATGAACGGACTCACCATCATCGGCGAACGCATCAATCCCGGCTTCAAAAGCACCCGCGCCTTTTTCGACGCCCGCGACGTGGAGTCGCTGGGGAAATTGGCCGCCGAGCAACAGGCCAGAGGAGCGAAATTCCTCAACATCAACCTCGGCGACCTCGCCGCCTCCGAACCGGAGTTTTTCCGCGCGGTACTTGAGGAGGTCGAGCGGAGTTCCGACCTTCCGCTCAGCATCGACTACCCCAATCTCGAAGTCCAGCAATTCGCTTTCAGGCACTACCGGCGCGATGACAAACCGCTCATCAACTCGGTGAGCGAATTGCGTTATGAAATGCTCGACGTCCTCAAAATCCGCCCCGCCAAAGTGCTGCTGATGGCCTCCGAACGCGACGTCAACGGCGAAAAAGTCGCCAACCATACCGCCGGCGAAGTCCACGCCACCGCCCGGCGACTGGTCGAGCGGGTGCTCAACACCGACGCGCGTCTGACTGCCGACGACCTCTATATCGACGTCTCGGTCTGTCCGATCGCCGCCGATATGGAGGGCTTGATCCCGATGGCGGTCGATGCGATCCGGCTGATCGGTGCGGATCCCTTGCTCAAAGGAGTTCACATGTCGGTCGGCTTGTCCAACATCAGCATCATGGTCCCGGCCAAGACCAAAGACGGATTGCCGCTCAAGGAGTTGCTGGAGTCGGCGTTCCTCACCAACACCGTCCCCTACGGGCTCGACACCATCATCGGCACGGCGGGGCGCAACTATCAACTGCTTGAGCCCGACAACCCGGTGCTGATCGGCTTCAACGAAGCGATCCGGCTCTCCGACGTCGAGGCGCTGATGCGAATTCAGGAGCTCTACCAGTGAACAAGAGGATCATCGCGGTCAACCGTTTTTTCGACGGCGAAAAATTACACTCCGGGCCGTTCCGGATTGAAATCGCCGACGGTGTTTTGCTGGCGGTCACTCCGGGCCCCGCGCCCGATGCCGGGGAGCATTACGATCTTGCGCTGCCGGCTTTGGCGGAGTGCCACTGTCACTTGTTCCTCGACGGCGACGAGCTCGACGCCGACCGGCGCAAAGCTTATCTCGAAGCCGGTTTCGACACCTGGCTTGCGACCGGCAAACGCAATCTTGAGCGCTGTCGCGAACTCGGCATCGGAATAATCCGCGACGCCGGAGACGTCCATGGGGTCAATGGTCAGCTCCGCGACCTCGCCGCCGCGATGGGAATCACCCTGATCTCCGCAGGCAAGGCGATTCGCAAAGCCGGGCGTTACGGCTCCTTTATGGCGCTTGAAGTCAGCACTCCGGCCGAAATCGAAGCGGCGGCCGCCGCCGTCGCCGCGAACTCCGGCACGCTCAAAATCGTGCTTTCGGGAATCATCGACTTCGCCAACGGCAAGGTCAAGGGTGAACCCCAGTTTACCCTCGAAGAACTGCGGCACCTGGTCGATGCCGGCCACCGGCACGGACTCAAGAGCTTCGTCCATTGCAGCGGCGAGGCTGGCCTCAAACTCGCGGTCGCCGCCGGGGTTGATTCGATCGAGCACGGTTTTTTCATGACGCCCGCCATTCTGGAAGCGATGGCGGCAAAGCAAATCGCCTGGACGCCGACCTTCATCCCGGTCGAATTTCAGTACCGCGAGCCGCAATACGGCAACTGGGACGAGCCGACGCGGGAGAAGCTCCGCGCCATCCTCGACAACCACGCGAACTCTCTGCGGCTGGCAGTCGAGTACGGCGTCCCGCTGCTGACCGGCTCCGACGCGGGAAGTTTCGGGGTTCGCCACGGCTACGGGCTGCTTGAGGAATTGAACTTGATGCGGCAAACGGGAATGAGCTTGGAAGCCGTGCTCACCGCCGCCACCAGCACCCCCCGCCGCCACTTCGGCCTGCCGCCGGTCCGGCTCCGTCCGGGCGAACGGGCCGATTGCGTTTTCACCGATGCGTTGAAATAGAAAAAGCCGCCCGGTTCGGGGCGGCTTTTTTTGCGACCGGCGGCAGCATCAGATGCAGTAGTCGAGGATGCCCTGTTCGGCGTTGAGTTTCTTGTAGTTGTCGATGATGTCCTGAAGCTTCACCTGACGCATATTGTCGCGGATCCCGGTATTGATGTCGTTCCAGATCGAACGCGTGGGGCAACTCTCGATCCGGCAGCACTTGGCCGGAGCGCGGACGCAGTCAACGATCGCGAGCGGACCCTCCATCGCCTCGACCACTTCGAGCAAGGTGATCTCTTTGGGGTCTTTCTTGAGCCGGAAGCCGCCGCGGGCGCCGCGGATCGAGCGCACCATGCCGCCCTTGCGCAGCGCGATAATCAACCGGCTGATGTATTTCTCCGAAATCTGCTGCGATTGCGCAATGTCCCGGATCAGGCGCGGCGCGCCGCTGTCGTGAATCGCCAGATCAAGCAAAATGCGCAAACCGTACCGGCCTTTGGTTGAAATCTTCATCTCTACTCCCGTTCCGGAGGTTTTCCGGTTGAAACTCCCCCGATTATATCATCATTTGTCATAAGATACTCCGAAAATGCCGTTTTTACAAATGAGCCAATTTCAAAACTCTCTGCGGCGCTGAAAAACGCTCACCGTGTCCGGCTTATCCGACCTTTCGTACTTTACCGCCGAGGGAAAAGCCGCTCAATGCCGGACGGCGTCGGCCATCGGCGATCATTGTTTCATCATCCGCAAATACTTTTGAAATCGGCTCAACTGTTTTCTCCTGCAAATCGGAATTGCTACTATTTTAGTTGATTTTATCATCGGAGTCACTTGACAAACCAAGCCGGGAAGTGTATTTTATCAATAAACACAACCAAAGTGGTAGATATAAGGAGGCGGCAATGAATCCAATCAAACCAAATATTCTGGCGACCATCGGCAATACGCCGCTGGTGAAGATCAACCAACTCAATTCCGGCAAAGCCGAAATCGCGGCCAAAATCGAATCCTTCAATCC
>JBFWIO010000311.1:0-4381 GCA_050255955.1 Victivallaceae bacterium | reverse complement strand
CCTTCTCAATATCACCCGCGCCAATCACCGCGATCAACAACTTGCCCCCGCCATCGTACGCCATCGCCTCCTCCGCCACCTCCCGCCACGTCCCCCCGACATATCGCGCCCCACCCCCAATCCGCCTCACCAACTCCCGACTGTCCACCGTCCCCTCCTCACTCCACGCCGCAAACACCGGCGTCACCAACACCGAATCCGGCTCCCGCAACAACTCCGCCAGCCGGTCTATATACTTCGCCAGCCGCGCATACCGGTGCGGCTGAAAAATTACCCGCAAATGATACCCCGGATACCGCCCCCGCAACAACGCCAGCGATTGCTCCAACTCCTTGGGATGATGCGCATAATCCTCGATCACCGTCAAATCATCCCCCCGATACCGCACCGTCATCCGGCGCTCCACCCCCGGGAACGTCGCCGCCGCCGCCAGCGCCGCGCCGCGATCCGCCCCCAACCGCACCGCCGCCTCCACCGCCAACGCAGTATTCGTCCTCTGAAACCCCGCAAATTCATCAAATTGCGGATCGTCAGCATAACCGGTCGTCAACCGCAAAGCATCAGCATGATCGGCAAACCAATCCCCCGGCAAACAGTCGCGATAGTAAATCAAATATCCGCTCTGCCTGGCAAAAATCTGGAAATTACGCTTCAATGCCTCCTCCCCGCCCACACTCCAGGCATGGTCGTCATCAGCATTGGGCACAATTCCGATCGCCGGAAAAAGCGCAGTATGCGTCCCGTCGCTTTC
This sequence comes from Victivallaceae bacterium, assembly GCA_050255955.1. GTDB lineage: Bacteria > Verrucomicrobiota > Lentisphaeria > Victivallales > Victivallaceae > JAVBUI01. The sequence continues at coordinate 3,630 of JBFWIO010000311.1, read as the reverse complement.
ATCCGCTTCAGTAATGAAAATATCGCCGTCCCCACGCCGCCCCGGCGGCAAACCCCGCACCGAACCCCCAATCAGCCAACCCGGATTAAAGCCGGTTTCACAGAGAATCCAAACCAGCGTCGAAGTAATCGAAGTCTTGCCGTGCGCCCCCGAAATCGCCACCACCCGGCGAAACGAACGCGCAATCACCCCGAGAAATTCACCGCGCCGCAACTCAGGGATGCCGAGCGCACGCACCGCCGCCCGTTCCGGATGATCATAAGCCACCGCCGAAGAATAAATCGCAAGTTCCGCATCAGCAGGCACATTCTCCGGCACTTGCATGCCGGCAATCACAGCCCCAAGCCTGACAAGTTCGGCGGTTTTGTCGTTGAGTTCCCGATCCGAGCCGGTTACCCGGCAGCCGGATTCAAGCGCGATCGCCGCCAGCGGAGCCATGCCGGCCCCGCCGATTCCGATGAAATGGAGTTTCCGCGGCAGTTCGCTCAAAGGTCAACGGCTTTCTTCAAGATATTTCATGATCAGTGACGAGAGCGAATTGCGCTCCATTCTGATCACTTTCATCTCACGCACCACACTCTCTGGCGCGTCCGACGCATGCGCGGTGTTGACCATGATGTCGCTCCCGAAGTCGCGGCGAACCGTACCTCCCGGCGCTTTCGACGGATCCGTCGGCCCGAGCACCGAACGAATCTTGGCAATCGCATTGGGCCCCTCGTAAACCAGCACCAGACACTTGACTTCGTTCTGCGCTTCGCATTCGGCGGGAGTGCACTTCTCCGGCCGGCGGCCGGACATGAATTCGATCAGCTGCGAGAAGTTCTCGTCGGCGACCGGAATGCCGATGGTCGCGGTCAGCGCGGCCAGCGCGCTCTCCGGCAATTGCAGCGCAAACTCTTTTTCCAGCAAAGCTTTGGCTTTCTCGGCCATTTTGGGGGCGAGTTTGGCATGGAGCGCGTCGCGCACCGGGCCGTAGAACTCCAGAGCGTCGTTGACACTCATGCGGTGGAGTTTGCAACCGACAATCCGAAGCCCGGTCCGGCTCAGCATGTCAATGATATTCCCCGGCCGGCTCGACGGATGACGCCAGTTGTCCGGCTTGATCATCACCAGCGTGCGCTCGTCACCCGGCGCGGAACCGACCGCGTGGTCGATCAGGTTCGGCGACTTCGCCGCGAACCGGGCAAAAATTTCCAGCTTGCCGCGCGCCGAAACCGCGTCCGGCGGAGTCAGTACCGCCGGCTCAAAGTAACGGATCAACTGCGGATTGTCCTTGTCCTCAACCATGTCGGCGTAGGTGTCGCGAATGCTTTCACCGCATTGCACCGCCCTCGGGCCGTGGTGCGAGAGCCGCCCGGTCACTTCAGTCAACTTGGCACAGGCGTTTTCGCCGCGGAAAAGCAGCATCAAAGTTCGCTCCCGACGCCCGTCTTCGCGAGCCGGAAAATTTTCCCGGACGTAGGAAGCCAGCAGCTTTGAGGTCTCCAGCCCCTCGGGATGGGATGCCTCGATCAGATTCGCCGCATACGCATCGGCGGTTTCGCGATCAAAAGCCAGCACCTGAGCGCCGATAAATTCAAGGTCGGTCCGCGACATCAGCCGCGCCATGATCCCCCCGGTCCGCGATTTGAGCAAACTGTACGGGGTGACCAGCACATAAGAAACTTCAGCAGCCATATAATCCTCAAAAGCCAGGGTTGCCGGGACGCCGCGCCGGCCCTGTTGCTCCCGGACGCGACGTGCTCTCTCCGCCCGGAGAGCAGCACCCTTATACTATACCATCTTTTCCGCTTTTTGGCAACAAAAAACTTGAAATTTGAGCAAAAACCGTTAAATTGTCAGGATATGGAAACGAATAACGAAAATCTTGAAATTCCGGTCGCCGCCAAAAGCTATACCGAGGACGCGATCAAAACCTTGAGCTCGCTCGAGCATATCCGCCACCGCCCCGGCATGTACATCGGACGGATGGGCGACGGCTCGCATCCCAACGACGGCATCTATGTGATGCTTAAGGAAATCATCGACAACAGCATCGACGAATTCATCATGGGCAAAGGCCGCCGCATCGATATCAAAATCGAGGGCAATACGGTTTCGATCCGCGACTACGGGCGCGGCATTCCGCCGGGCAAACTGGTCGACTGCGTCTCGCTGATGAACACCGGGGGCAAGTACAACAGCGACGTCTTTCAGTTCTCGGTCGGCCTCAACGGGGTCGGGACCAAGGCGGTCAATGCGCTCTCCGAACGCTTCGTGGCGCGCACCGTCCGTGACGGCAAGTCCTTTTCGGCGACCTTCTTCCGCGGCGTACTCGCCTCCGAGGAGGGCTTCGACACCGACGAGAAAGACGGCACCCACATCACGTTCACCCCGGACCCGTCGCTGTTCCCCAATTATGCCTTCAAGGACGAGTATGTCGAGCGCCGGATGTGGATGTACGCTTATCTCAACAGCGGGCTCTCGCTCTATGTCAACGACAAGCGTTTCTTCTCCCCCAACGGGCTCAAGGACCTCCTCGACGTGGAGAGCGGCGAAGACCGTATTTACGACATCATCTCTTTCAAGAACAAGACCATCGAGTTCGCGGTCACCCACACCGCCGATTACGGCGAGAGCTGCTTTTCCTTTGTCAACGGCCAGTACACCAACGACGGCGGCACCCACCTCTCGGCGTTCAAGGAAGGCGTTCTCAAGGCGATCAACGAGTATTCCGGCAAAAATTACAAGGCCGACGACGTCCGCGACGGCATGGTCGGCGCAATCGCAATCAAACTCCAGGACCCGGTATTCGAGTCGCAGACCAAAAATAAACTCGGCAACACCGACGTCCGCGGCCCGATCGTCGCCGCCGTCAAGGACGCGATCGTCGACTTTCTGCACAAAAACAAACCCGTCGCCGACGCCTTGCTCGACAAAGTCGCCAACAACGAACAGCTCCACCGCCAGATTCAGGAAGCCAAGAAAAAAGGCCGCGAAGCGTCCAAAAAGATGTCGTTGCGCATCCCTAAACTCAAGGACTGCAAGCTCCACCGCGGTGACAAGGGCAAGCGCGGCGCGCCGATCCCGGATACGATGATTTTCCTCACCGAGGGCGACTCCGCCGCCGGATCGCTGGAGAAATGCCGCAACGTCAACACCCAGGCGATCTTCGCCCTCAAGGGCAAGCCGATGAACTGCTTCGGCGAAAGCCGCGACAAAATTTACCAGAACGACGAGCTTCTTTTCATCATGCAGGCGCTGGACATCGAGAACGACACCGAGAACCTGCGCTACGACAAAGTGATCATCGCCACCGACGCCGATGTTGACGGCATGCACATCCGCAATCTTTTGATCACCTATTTCATGACCTATTTCGACCACATCGTCACTTCGGGCCATTTGTACGTGCTCGAAACCCCGCTCTACCGGGTCCGGGTGCGCAAGGAAAAACCGATTTACTGCTACTCCGACGCCGAACGCGACGAGGCCTCCGCCAAACTCGGCAAGCGCTCCGAAATCACCCGCTTCAAAGGGCTCGGCGAAATCTCCCCCGACGAATTCGGCGAATTCATCGGCGAAACCATGCGGCTCCTGCCGGTGACCGTCGATCATCTCCGCAACATCCCTGAAATGCTGGAGTTCTAC
>JBFWIO010000310.1:0-4416 GCA_050255955.1 Victivallaceae bacterium | reverse complement strand
GCCGACCTTGGGGGGAGCGCTTCGCTTTGCTTCGCTCCGGTGGAGCCGGAGCGACCAGGGGTGTTCGCCCCCTGGACTGCGACTCCGTGCGACGGAGGGCGGGGTTGGCGCTTCGCGCTTTTTTTTTATTTTTTTTATTATTTTATTTCGTCGAGCAGGGCACGCATGTGGCTCAGCAGCGCCTCGCGGTACTCCGGCCGCCGCAACCCAAACGTCACCGTACTCTTCAAAAATTCCAGCTTGTCCCCAATATCATACCGCCTCGCCGCAAACGCCAAACCATACATCTCCCCCACCCCCAACAATAACCGCATCGCATCCGTCAACTGAATTTCCCCATTCTTCCCCGGCCCAGTCGCTTCCAACGCATCAAATATCTCCGGCGTCAACAAATATCGCGACGCTATCGCCAAATCACTCGGCGCCTCCGCCGGATCCGGCTTCTCCACCAACGCGTCAAGCTTAAACAACTTCCCATCCACACTCGTCCCCGAAATCACCCCGTACTGACGCAACTTCGATCGCTCCACCCGCTCCAACCCCACCACCGGAGCCCCCGTCGCATAATAAGCATCCAATAACTGCGCCGTCGCCGGCTTCCCAATCCCGTCCACCACCGTGTCCCCCAACAACACCGCAAACGCATCACCCCCCGCAAACTCCCGCGCCAACCGCAACGCACCCCCCAACCCATTCAACACATGCTGATGCACAAACGTCAAACGCGCCAAACCGTCAATCCGATGCAACTCCTCCAGCAACCCCGCCTTGCCCGACGCCGCCAAACGCGCCTCCAACCCCGGCACCGGCGCAAAATGATTCTGCAACGCCTCCTTGCCGGAACTCACAATCACCAGAATATCCGTAATCCCCGATGCCGCCGCCTCCTCCACCACATACTGAATCACCGGCTTGTCCACCAACGGAATCATCTCCTTTGGAACACTCCGCGTAAACGGCAAAAAACGCGTGCCGTAGCCCGCCGCCGGAATCACCGCCTTGGTCACTTTTTTCATTCGCAATACGCCATTTCCAAATTGCGGACAATATTCGGCTTGATCACGTCAATCTGATTTTCCCCAAGCGTCCGACGCAGTCTCGCAAACATCGCCTCGTCTTCGTAAGTGCCGATAATCGCCCCGCCCGAACCGGTAAACTTGGCCGAAGCCCCGGCGCTCCGCGCCAACTCCACCATCCGGCGATTCTTGGGACTCACCGCCCCGGCGCAAACTTCACAGCGCAAATCGAAATTGCGATTCAATAACGGACTCAGCCGGTCGAATTTGCCCGTCTCCAGCGACTCCCGGACCCGGTCAGTCAAACTCGCCCACTCCAGCATCGCCTCGCGCACCGCCGAAACACCATTCTCGTAATCCTCGCGCAACCGACTGTGAAGCACCTCCGACCCCTCCGCCAAATCAGTCCGGTAGGCAATGTAGCAATTAAGCGAATCAGGTATATCAATGCACTCGTAACGCCCCACCCCGTGCTTCGCCATGTGTTCACGGTCAAAATCCATGTAGACCGGCGCGTTGTACGATTGCGCCACCCGGTCCTGCAAGCCGGCCGGAATACCCAGCTCGTCACGCTCCACCGACAACACCAGATTGGCCAATTGCGGCAACGCGATTTCCACTTCGTAAAACTTCGCCAGCGCCCGCATCGAGGCAGTGATGATCGCCGAAGACCCCGCCAGCCCCAGCCGGTTCGGAATCGTCGTGTCATAACGGATAGTAAAGTTGCGCCGGTCAAGCTCCTGACCGTTCGCCACGCAGTAGTCGCGGAACTTGCGGATCGCCGCCTTCAGCAGACGGATGCCGCCGTAATAACCGTAAAACGACACGTCTTCACAAAGATGCCCGATGCTGTCAAACGTGCTGTGGTCGCGCAACGAAGGCAGCAAATCCAGCTCCGGACTCTCATACAACATCACCCGGGCTTCGTAGTTGCTGAAGACAAAAGCGATGGTCTTGCCGTGATACCCGTCGGAAGGATTTCCGATCAGGGCGGCACGCGGGAAAGCTCTGGTCCTGATAATCATAAACTTTGTTCTTTCACCGGAATACGACTGCGATGGCTCCACCGATGATTACCGCGCCAATCAGCACCGCCGCCGCTACCATCCCCCCCGTCAGCAGCAGCTCCCGACCGCAAAGCGCAGACGAATTCATCTCCTTGCCGGGAACCGGAGCCGTGTCGGCTTCGCGCCGCCCCGCCAGCCGGAAAAACTCTATCCGCAGCATGTCCACCTCGCGGGCAAAAAGCGAACCGCTCTTCTCCGGGGTAGTCTCCTCCAGCTTGCGGGCGGTTTCGGCAAAAAGCACCTTGAGCTTGCCAAGTTCGCCGATCCGCTCCTCCAGCAGCCGGAGCTCGGTTTCCACCGCCGCACTCTCGTGGCCGAGCCGGCACTGGAGATCACGCTTGGCACGGTCGCCGTCGGCTTCGCGCCGGACCACCGCTTCGGCAGCCGGAGCCGGTTCCGCAAGAGAGGGTGTCGGTACGGATTCAGAACCGACCGTCGCCGCTTCCTCCGGCGCCGCCGGTTCCTCCGCCGTCCCCGTTGATTGCCGGAGCCGGTCGCGGATGTTGACCAAATTGTCGCTGATGTAATCTTTTCTGCTCATAATAGTGATAATATATCACATGAAGTACTTTACTGCAAAGGAAATGTTGAAAAAAATCATCCCGAAGGCGGCAAAAACCTTGAAATGCCTCTCCCCCTATATTATATTATAGTTGCATTATACCACATGAGGAAAGGCATCATGGACAGCAAAACAAAATCCGGCAAGGGCGGGATCGACTGCAAACATATTGTCATTTCCGCAGACCTGGCAAAAAAAATCCGCGCCGGCATCCTGACCGGAAAACTCCCCGGCGTAGTCAAGCTCGCCGCCGAATACGAAGTCAACCCGCTCACCATCTGCAAAGCACTCGACACCCTCGAAGACCTCGGTCTGATCGAACGCCGCTCCCGCATCGGCACCTTCGTCAAACACAAAAAACGCATCGGCGTCTTCTTCCTGACCCGCCGCGGCCAGCCCAATCCCGAACCGCCGCGCCGCCGCCCCCAGCTGCCGATGCTCTACAACATCGTCAGCGACGGCATCGCCTCGGTGGTCGCCGCCCGCGAATTCTCCATGCTCGTCCAGGCCGTCAACCCCGACCACCGCGAATACCTCGCCTACCTCAAAAGCGAAGTCGACGGCGCAGTCATCCTCCACGCCGGCGACCAGGTCAGCGAAAAAGACAGCCTGCTCTTTCACGATATCCCCTTTGTCCGCGCCATGGGACAGCCGATCACCGGCTTCGACCACACCCACATCAGCTACAATAACCCCGCCACCGGCCGCCTCGCCGCCGAATATTTGCGGCAACAAAACTGCCAAAGCGCCATCTACGTCGGCGGCTTCAATCTCCAAATCGGGATCGAACGCTTCGAATCCTTCCGCGACAACCTGAACGGCCTCCTCCTCGAACCCTTTCACCTCGACCTCGCCGTCCTGACCGTCCCCGAATTCCTCGAACGGGGAAACCGTCTCCTCCCCGAAATCCTCGAACGCAACCGCAACCGCAAAATCGGCGTCTTTCTCACCGGCGACGTCTATATCTCCCCCTTTTACCAACTCCTCCGCCGCTTCAGCCTCGAACCCATGACCGACCTCCCGGTCATCAGCTGCGATAACAACTTCTACGCCCTCCAAGGCGTACACCCCCTCCCCGCCGAAATCGATATCAAAGCCTACGAAATCGGCCGCCTCAGCGCCGAAATCCTCATCAAACAACTCGAAAACACCCCCGCCCCCACCGGCAAAATCCTCCTCGAACCCGAAATCCTGTAAAGCCCCCCCCGCAGCGAATCGGGGGAGAGAGCAAAAGTTTTGTCGTTTCCCCCGTTTCGCGGCGGGGGGGGGGCCGCTAATTTAGATTTGGCAGTTGACGGTGCCGGTGGTGATGAGGGTGCACCACAGGAGGGAGAGGGAGAGCCACAATGTGGTGCCCAGAAGTACTGGTTTTAGGCCGAGTTCGCGGAGTTTTTCCCGGCTCAGGTTGGCGCCGATCAGGAACAATGTGAGGATCATCAGGTACTGGGAGAGTTCCTTGAGGGTTTGACCGGTTCCGGCCAGTTCCGGGATGAAGTGGACGAGAGCGGCGGCGGCGACGAAGCCGGGGATGAAGTAGGGGATTTTGAGTTTCAGTTTGCGTTTTCCGGGGGATTTGGAGTTTTCACTTTGGCCGGCGACGAAAAGTGAGATATAGAGCGTTACGGGGATGATCCAGAGGGCGCGCGCGAGTTTGACTGCGGCGCCGACTTCGAGTGCGGTGCGGCCGTAGGCCATGGTTGCGCCCACGACCGAACTGGTGTCATGAATTGCCAGTGCCGACCAGAAGCCGAATTGGGTTTCGCTCATTCCG
>JBFWIO010000309.1:0-4440 GCA_050255955.1 Victivallaceae bacterium | reverse complement strand
GAGGTGGGGTTGCGCCGGGTGGGGATTGAGGGGGCGGAGTATTTCAAGCAGAAGAATTCCGATGGCAAGTTTCCGATGTCGCTGGCCAAGGTGCGGGAAGCGGACGGCACTTCGACGGCGCGTTATTTGTATACGCCGGAGGAGGAGGCTGAGTTTTTGGCGGCGACCAAGGCGCGGCTGGCGGCGGATCTCGGTTTGGAGGCGATGCCGGAGAGTGGGGAATGGAATCGTCACATTGACTTGATTAATATTTTCGAATCGGCGCATTGTGACGGGGTGGCGGTGAAGCTGGCGGAAATGGGTTTGGTACCGGAGCAGGTTTTCACGGCGGGCGAAGAGCTTTATGTGGTGACTGGAGCGGACGGCAGGGATGTGGCGGCGTTTTCGCTCAAGATGTTGTACGATGCGATTCGGGAGAACGGGCGTTCGGGCTTGCGGATTCAGCGTTACAAGGGGTTGGGTGAAATGAATGAGGAGCAGTTGTGGGAGACCACGATGGATCCGGCGAACCGGCGGATGATCAAGGTAACGATGGAGGATGCGCTGGAGGCGGAGCGGATGTTTACGTTGCTGATGGGTGATGTGGTGGAGCCGCGGCGCGAGTACATTGAGAAGTTTGCCGCAAGCGTGAAAGATTTGGATATTTAAAAAAAATAAAAAAAGCGCCGCAGGCTAAAAAAAAATAAAAAAAAAGCGCGAAGCGCCATCCCGCCCTCCGTCGTACGGAGGCGTGGTCCAGCGGCGAAACGCTGGTCGCTCGCTAAAAAGCGAGCTAAGCTAAGCTAAGCTAAGCTAAGCGCTCCCCCCAATGTCGGCGGAGCCGACGCATCTCTGCGGGAGCGAGGTCGGCAGCCGAGTCACGAAGTGACCGGCGAACGACATCGAGCGAAGCAGGCCGGCCGACCGTCGGCCTCGGGATAGCGAGCCGGTCGCTGACGCTCTCTCGGCTCGGGGGGGAATGGATTATGGAGTCGAGGGTGAACGCTGGCGCGGCCGGTCGCTCCGGACGCATGCGCGTCCTGCGCTCGGGCCGGGCTCAGCGGCGGAACTCGTTCCGCCTCTCTGAGCTGGGGCTTCGCCCGGAGCGGGAACGGTGAGGTTTCACCTCACACTCCACAAGAGGGCTGCGCGCCCTCTTGACTCCGCGCAAGGGCGCGGCCCTTGACCGAGTTAAGTTGGACGCCGCTCGTGGCCACCCGCGACAACGGAGCGGTGAGAGTCAAAGCCGCAGTGCGGCCGCGACAACGGAGCGGTGAGAGTCAAAGCCGCAGTGCGGCCGCGACAACGGAGCGGTGAGAGTCAAAGGCGCAGTGCGGCCGCAAGGGCGCGGCCCTTGACCGGGGTACTTTGGGAACAGTAGACGACACGCAGATTTTGAGACATATCACACAGGAACAAGGAAAAAAACATCATGGCCGAAAAAGACAAAAGCGCACCCAAGGGGCTCGACAAAGATAAAAACCTCGAAATCGCCATCAGCCAGATCGAAAAAGAATTCGGCAAAGGCTCAATCATGCGCCTCGGCGACACCGGCGCAGTCTTCTCCGACATCCCGGTAATCGGCACCGGCAGCCTCGCCCTCGATATCGCCCTCGGCATCGGCGGCGTCCCCGCCGGCCGCATCGTTGAAATCTTCGGGCCCGAATCCTCCGGCAAAACCACGCTCTGCTTGCACATCATCGCCAACGCCCAGGCCAATGGCGGCCGCGCCGCCATCATCGACTCCGAACACGCCGTCGATCCCGGCTACGCCGCCAAAATCGGGGTCAAAGTCGAAGACCTTCTGATCTCCCAGCCCGACTGCGGCGAAGACGCCCTCAACATCGCCGACGCCCTCGTCCGCAGCAACTCCATCGACGTGCTGGTGATCGACTCAGTGGCGGCACTCGTCCCCCGCGCCGAATTTGAGGGCGCAATGGGCGACTCCCACGTCGGACTTCTCGCCCGGCTGATGTCGCAGGCGCTCCGCAAACTCACCGGGGTTGCCAGCCGCGGCCGCACCTGTATCATTTTCACCAACCAGATCCGCGAAAAAATCGGCGTGATGTTCGGCAACCCGGAAACCACACCCGGCGGTAACGCACTCAAATTCTACGCCTCGGTCCGGCTCGATATCCGCAAGACCGGCGTGCTGAAAGACGCCGCCGGCAACATCACCGGCAACCGCGCCCGGGTCAAAGTGATCAAGAACAAAATGGCCGCCCCGTTCCGGGTCGCCGAGTTCGACATCAATTACTCCGAAGGCATCTCCAAAGCCGGTTCCATTCTCGACGTCGCCACCGAACTCGGACTGCTCGAAAAACGCGGTTCATGGTTCTCCTTTGACGGCGAACAGCTCGGTCAGGGCCGCGATCAGACCAAGGCGCTGCTGGAAAAAGACCCGGCGCTCCAGGAGAAACTGCTCGCCCGGATCAAGGAAAAAACCAAGCTCGGCGCAGTTCCGAGCGCCGCCGCCGCCGGCGCCGCCGCCGAAAATGCTGAAAACGCCGCCGAATAACCACCCGGATTCAGTTTTCGCCCGGGATTTGAAGTGCGCTTCCATTCCCGGGCGGGGACCAAGTGACTGGATCATTTGATATGTCCACTTTTGGTATTTATATCGTCGCCGTCATGACCGCCGTTCCGGCGGTGCTGCCGCTTGCCGCGGCGGCGGCCGGCCAGGAGCGCCAGGCGTTGACCCAACTCGGTGAAAATGCTTTGGCCGCCCGTGATATCGACCAGTCGGCCGTCTTTTTTGAACGCGCCCGCACCGGCACCGAGGGGCCGGAGTGGCGTAACCTGACGCTTCAACTCGCGACCATCGAGCTTGAGCGGGGACAACCGGCGGCGGCCGAAAAACTGCTCGCCGAATTCGCCATCCGCTATCCCGACGACGCCCGGATCGCCCGCCGGATCCTTGCCGCCAAGGTGTTGCTGGCCAAGCACAACTACGCCGCCTCCGACCAAGCCTGGACCGAACTTCTGACCAGGGAAAAACTGACCAGCGAAGAGCTCGGCACGGTGCTGTCGATGCAGTTGCGCACCCGGCTCGCCGCCGGCAACTACCGCGACGCCATTGAGAGCGCCGAGAAACTGGAGAAACTCGCTCCCGATCCCGCCGCCGAATTCACCGCCCGCTGCGGCCGCGCCTACGCAATGGCGATGAGCGGCAACCTCGCCGACAGCGCCGCGCTGATCAAAAAGATCAACGTCCGCAGCGAAGCCGAAAAAGCCGTGATCGGCAAACTCGAACTCCTTCAGCTTCTGCTGGAGAAAAAAGACGCCGATTTCCTCCGCAAATACACCGCCTTTACCGCCGCCGGAGTGCCGGACAGGGCCGATCCGCTGTTTTTCCGGCTGGCCACGATCGCGGGGCGCAAGTATCGAGACGCCAAAGAGTTTAAAGAGAGTGCCCGGTTTTTCCGCGACGCCTTTGCCGCCGCCTCCACCGACGTGGAGAAACGGGAAATGCTGCGGGAGCTGATCAATGTCCGGATCGCCGCCAATGAAGCCGCCGCCGCCGCCGAAACGATCGGCAAATACCTCGAATTCTACCCTGATTCGCCGGAAAAGACCATGCTTTTGCTCCAGGCCGCCCGTTTGTGGGAACAGGCCGGCAACCCTGACGCCGCGATACGTTCCTTTGGCGAAATCACTTCGCAAGACAAACTTCCGCTCCAGACCCGGCTCGAAACCGCCCGCGAAGCGGCGCTGGCCGCGGTCCGGCTCAATCGTCCTTCGGCGGTTCGCCAGAATTTACGCTACATCATCGAACGCGCGGAAACCCCGGATCTGCGGCAGGATGCCTTTTTCCTGCTCGGCGAAGCGGATTACCGGCAGGGCGAATTTGCCCGTGCGGCTGAGAACTTCGGCAGCGCCGCGGCCGAGACCGGGAAGCTTGCCGAGCGCGCCCGCTTCTGGCAGTTGCAGTCATTTGTCAAAGCCGGCGCCGACCGCAAGGCGGCCGAGACCGCCAAGGCGCTTCTCGGCGCCAAAGACCCCGAGTTGCGCGCCGCCGCCAATTACTTTGAAGCACTCCTGCTCGACCGCGCCGGCAAGTCCGCCGAGGCCCGCGCCGCCTACCGGGCCTTTGCCAAAAGCTATCCCGGCACCGAATTCACCCCCGGCGCCCTCTTCGCCGCCGCCCGGCTGGCGATGGAGGCCAGGGATTATCCCGAGAGCGGCCAGCTTTTTCGGCAGTTCGCCGACCAGTATCCGGCGCATGAACTCGCGGCCAACGCCCTGTGGCGCGCCGCCCAGTCGGCATTCCTGATTCCCGACGACGACGCGATGCGCACCGCCGCCGAGACGCTGACTGCGCGCTATCCGGCCTCACCCTACACTGTTGCGGTGCTGTTCCGCCAGGCCGATTATCTGCGGACCGAGGCACGCTATCCGGCCGCGCTCAAGGTGCTTGAGGACATCGCCGCGCTGGCCGAAAAGAACAACAACGGCGAAGTC
>JBFWIO010000308.1:0-4441 GCA_050255955.1 Victivallaceae bacterium | reverse complement strand
CGATCATTCCGCGCGGCCAGGCTTACCTCGGCGCGACCTTTATGATGCCAACGGAAGACGTTTACACTCACCGCCGCCTCGAACTCCTCGACGAGATGGCGGTTTCGATGGGCGGCCGGGTGGCCGAGGAGCTGGTTTTCGGCGACATTACCACCGGCGCGGCGGGCGACATCGACAGCCTGACCCGGATGGCCCGCTCGATGGTCTGCATCTACGGGATGACCGACTTGCTCGGACCGATCCGTTACACCGACAGCCGCACCATGCCGCATATCCGGCTCGATATGGAGCCGCGTGATCCGTTGAGCCCCGAAACCGTGCGCGAGATCGATATGGAGATCCGCAAGCTGGTCAGCGACGCTCACGTCCGCGCCCGCAACCTCCTGACCCAATACCGCGACCAGCTGGAGAAGCTGGCGCAGGCACTGCTGGAAAAGGAAACCATGTCGATTCAGGAAATCGAAGAGTTGCTTGGCCTCGAGGTCAAGCCCGATCCGGCCGATTCGGTGGTCATTTCCCCGGTCTGTCACGATGAGGACGGCCATGCCGATCCCGTCGACGGCAATTCAATCTGACCCGGCCGGCGCCGCTCTGGAGTGTCACATCCAGCCCGGCGCGACCCGCGGCCGGTTTCTCGGCGACTACGACGGCAAACTCAAAATCGCGGTCGCCGCGCCGCCGGTTGACGGCAAAGCCAATCAGGCATTGATTGTTTTTCTAAGCAAATCGCTTGATGTTCCCAAAAGCCGGATCAAACTGGTCCGGGGTGAGAGTTCTCGGAGCAAGCGTTTGGTGATCATTGGTTTGTCGCAGGACGCGCTGCGCCGCTTGTTGGAAGAATCGATCGAAGATTGACGGTGCAAATACCGGTTCCCGGGGAGGTTTTATGAAACGGATTCTGATTGCGTTGCTGCCGCTCTTATTTCTCCTGCCGCTTTTGCTGGCGCTCTTCATCTGGTACGCTTGCCGGATTGAGCCGGCCAATGGCCGCGTGGCGATCCTGATCAAGAAGACCGGCAAAGACCTCCCGCCCGGCGAAATCCTCGCTCCGTCGCCGGAATACAAGGGTATCCAGCTCGACGTTCTCGGCGAAGGACGCTATTTCCGCAATCCCTACACCTGGGACTGGCAGATCGTACCGATCACCGACATTCCCGCCGGGAAATTCGGGGTGCTGGTCCGGAAATTCGGCCGCGACCTGCCCGAGGGCGGCATCATCGCGCCCGACGACCGGAGCAAAGGCATCGTCCGCGACGTCCTCGGCACCGGCAAGCACCGCATCAATCCCTATGCCTATGAAGTCAAAATATACGACGACATCCGGATCATGCCGGGCAACATCGGAGTGGTTACCTCACTTTGCGGCGATGACATCTTCAGCGGCAAGCCCAACGACTTCAACTTCAACCAGGGCTTTCTGGTCGAACCCGGCCGCAAGGGCGTCCTCGGCGCGGTGCTCAAGGAAGGCACCCACCGGATCAATCCTTTCATCAGCAGCGTCACCATCGTCAACATCCAGAGCCAGCGCCACGAATTCAGCGGCGACGAGGCAATCACTTTTCTGACGGTCGACGGTTTCACTATTTCGCTCGAGGGGACGGTGGAATTCAATCTCGATCCCGCCGAAGCGCCGCGCCTGAGCCAGGAGGTCGGCAACCTTGAGGATATTCTGAAAAAACTGATTCTTCCCAACGTCCGCGGCTTTTCACGGCTGGAGGGCAGCAAGAAAACCGCGACCGAGTTCATCATCGGCGAGAGCCGCCAGGTATTTCAGGAGAAACTGCTCGAATACCTCCGCCGAAACTGCCGGCGCTGGGGGATTTCGATCAACTCGGTGCTGATTCGCGACATCATTCCGCCGCAGGATATCGCATCGATTATCCGCAATCGCGAACTTGCCCAGCAGGAGATCAAGAAATTCCGCCGCCAGATCGAACAGGCCAAATCCGACGCCGAACTCAAAAAGCAGGATATGCTGGCCCTTCAGAACCGGATCAAGGTCGAGGCCGAAACCGAAAAACTCACGGCCGAAATCGCCGCCAAGCAAGCCCAGCTCGAACAGTTGATCGCCGCCCGGACCGAGCTTGAAGTCGCCGAACTCGCGTTCAAGACCGCCGAGGCCGAATGCGCCGCCGCGTTGAAGCTCGCCGAAGCCGAGCGAGGAGTGATCGTCGAGCGCAACCGCAGTGAGGCCGAAGTCCTCGGCCGCAATGTCGCGGCTTTTGGCGGCGGCGAAGGTTTCATCCGGGCCAAGCTGTACGAAAAAGTCGGGCCCGGCATCGCGTCGATCATGACCAACTCGTCAGGCTCCGGCGGCACGCTGGGCTTGCCGCTTGCCCCCGTCCCGGCTCCGGCCGCCAAGAGTGAGGTGAAATAATGAGCAGCAACATCGTCGAAAAATCGTCGCGGGTCGGTTTCGTCGCCCTCCTGATCGGCTTCGTGGCCGCGATATTCCTCCTTTGGGGCGCCTATTCCTGGCTCTTCTGCCGCTTCTACGTGCCGCCGGGCCAGATGGCGATCGTCACTTCCAAGGTCGGCAAAGAGCCCGCACCCGGCACGATTCTGGTCGGCCCCGGCGAAAAAGGAATCCGGCACGATGTGCTGGCCGAGGGACGCCATTTCCTCGATCCCTTTTGCTACGAGATCAAGATCGTTCCGGCGATCGAAATTCCGCTCGGCAAGGTCGGCGTGGTGACTTCCAAAATCGGCCGCGAACTCCCGCCCGGCGAGATCATCGCCGCCGACCGCGACGGCAAAGGAGTCTGGCGCAACGTCCTCGGCCCCGGCACCTACCGGCTCAATCCGCAGGGCTATCAGGTGGATATTTTTGACGCGATCAACATTCCGGTCGGTTACGTCGGGGTGGTGACTTCGCAGACCGGCACCTTGCCGAAAGACGGCGAATTCGCCGCCGCCGGCGAAAAAGGGGTGCTCAAAAACATCCTTCAGCCCGGACTTTATTACATCAACAGCCGCGCCTATCAGGTCAATGTGATCGAAATCGGAATGAATCAGGTTTCGATGTCCGGCGACGGCGAAAAACAAAGCAGCGTAATCGAACGCCGGGCCAAGCTCGACACCGCCGGCAACGCCCTCGAAGACATCGCCGCCAACACCCTCAACGCCCAGCAGGAAATGCGGCTCAACAAGGCGATGAGTTCGGTTTCCGCCTCCTCTTCCGGTTCGCCAGTCGCCGAGCGCAAAACGCGCTCGGCCGCGCCGCAGAAAGCGGTTGCCGCCAAATCCCCGTTCCGGTCAACTGAGGCGCCGGGCTCGGAGCCGCAGAAATTAGAGGAGGACGCGGTCATCTACGGCATCAGCCGTTTCGTCGAGTTCCCCTCCCGCGACGGCTTCAAGATCCAGATCGATATGACCGTCGAATTTGAACTGATGCCGGAGTCGATCTCCAAAATCTATCTCCTCTACGGCGACCTGCCGCAAGTGGTGGCGAAGATCATCCTGCCCCAGGTGCTCTCGGTATCGCGGCTCAAGGGCTCGAGCTACAAAGCGCAGGATTTCATCATGGGCGAGGGGCGCGAGATCTTCCAGAACGAACTTCGCGCCGATCTGGTCAAAGCACTGGCCGAGAAGAACATCATCGTTCACAATGCAATCATTCGCCGGGTCGAGATTCCGCTCGACATCCTGACCCCGATCCGCGACTCCAGTCTGGCCACCGAGCAGAACCTGACCAATCTGTCGCTCCAGGAGACCGCCAAGATCCGGGCCGAACTCAACACCGAGACTTCGATGATTGAACAGCGCCGCCAGGAAATCGAGCAGGAAACCCGCAAAGTGGTCGCCGAAATCGCCGCCAACCGCAAAAACGCGGTCGGCAAAGTCAATGCCGAAACCGGTCTCGAAGTCGCCAAAATCCGGCTCCAGAAGGCCGAAATCGAAGCCCGTACCAACCGCCTGAAAGGCGAAACCCAGGTCAAGACCGACTTCATGCGCGACAACGCCATCGCCGAAGGCGCCACGTTGAAAGCCCATGCGCTCGGCCGCCCCGGCGCGCTCGCCGAGCTCAAGTTGATCGAGTCGCTCAACCCGAGAGTGGAAACCCGGATCATTCATGCCGGCGAAGGCACCTTCTGGACCGACCTCAAGTCCGGCGCCCTGACGCTTCCCGCTCCGGCGGCGGTCAAAAAACCCTGACCGGCGAGCTTCGTACGCACCGCCGTTCCCGGTTTCCGGGGACGGCGTTGTCTTTTTTGGGGCGGGAGTTCCCGCGCCGGGCGGCGGGGGCGCCGCGACAGTCGATAAATCTTGTTTTAAAATGCGTTCGCGCACTTGAAAATTCGGGATTGTCGGTTTTATTTTTGGTGGGTTGATATTTTCTGTCTGATCGTATTTTGAGCTTTTTTTGAAAGGTGTTATTTTGGCAAGGGATACCGAATACATTGTTGAGCTCCTGCTTGAGCACGGCATGATTGATGATAAT
>JBFWIO010000307.1:0-4448 GCA_050255955.1 Victivallaceae bacterium | reverse complement strand
TACCGTGCTTTTTTGCAAGAAATACATTCCAGCCGACAGCCGTACTCGCGATCAGATGGTTCAAGCGGCGCGCAGCGGTGTCCAGAATATCGCCGAAGGATCGATCGACGCGGCCACCTCCACCAAACTGGAGATGAACCTGTACAATGTCGCCCGGGCGTCGCAAATAGAGCTTCGGTGTGATTATTTAGACTATTTGCGTCAGCGCGAGTTGCGCGTGTTGCGTTCCGATGATCCGGCATTGCTTCGGTTCCGGAAACGCCGCTGTTCTACCTTGTCAGAGGTGCGCGCCTGGGTCGGCGAAGAGCGCGCTTGCTCCGTGTCGCTCCGTGTTTCTCCGTGTTTCCGCTACGATGAACTGGCGGCAAACGCCGCTTTGTCGTTGCTGAATTTGAGTTTGTTTTTGCTCAAACGTCAAATTGATGCCAAAGCGCAACGCTTCCTGCGGGAAGGCGGCTTCAATGAGCGGCTGTACCGGATGCGAATCAAAAACCGGGACTCCGGCAACGATATACAAACGCTTCTGCGATCATAAATCAAGGTGCAATATGTCCAAACATCCTCCGATCATCGAAAATTTTCCTCATTTCCTCCATGGCGGCGACTACAATCCGGACCAGTGGCTCGACCGGCCGGATATCCTCGACGAGGACCTCCGGCTGACGAAGCTGGCCGGCTGCAACACTTTTTCGATCGGGATATTCGCCTGGACGAGTTATGAGAAGAGCGAGGGCAAGTTCAATTTTGACTGGCTCGACCGGGTGATGGACAACATGGCCGCCGCCGGCAACAAGGTGATGCTCGCCACCCCGAGCGGCGCGCGCCCGGCCTGGATGGCCCGCAAATACCCCGAAATTCAGCGGGTGGACGCCAAAGGTCTCCGCGATCACTTCCGCGCCCGCCACAACCACTGCTGGAGTTCGCCGGTCTACCGCGAAAAAGTCACCATCATCAACACCAAACTGGCCAAGCGCTACGGCCAACACCCCGCGCTCGGAGCCTGGCACGTTTCCAATGAATACAGCGGCGACTGCTACTGCGAGCTCTGCAAAGCGAATTTCCGCGAGTTCCTGCGCCGCAAGTACGGCACGCTCGACGCCCTCAACGCCGCTTACTGGAGCGCGTTCTGGAGTCACACCTATACCAGCTGGGACGAGATCGAGCCGGACGATCCCTTTGTCGATGGTCTCGCACTCGACTTCCGGCGGTTCAATACCTGGCAAATTTGCGACTTTATGCACATGGAAGCGGAGCCCCTGCGGTTTCACAGCAAAGCTCCGGTCACCACCAATATGATGGGATTCTGGGGGAACTTCAACTACTTCCGGCTGGCCGAGGAGTGCGATTTCATTGCCGACGACCGCTACCCCGGCTGGCTCAACGTGCGTGACTTCGCCGGAACCGCTTCGCTTACCTCAATGATCCACGACATGCATCGCGCGATGAAGCAGAAACCCTTTGTGCTGATGGAGTCTACGCCGAGCAATCTCAATTGGCAGCCGTATTACCGGCTCAAGCGGCCGGGCTTGCACCGCGCCGAAGCCTTGCTCGCGGTCGGCCACGGCGCCGACGCGGTGATGTATTTCCAGATCCGCAAGGGGCGCGGCGGCAGCGAGAAACTCCACGGGGCGGTGATCGACCACGAGGGAAGCGAGAATACCCGGGTCTTCCGCGAAGTCGCCGAAGTCGGCGAAATCCTGAAAAAAATCGAGCCGGTCCGCGGCACCATGACCGATCCCGACGTTGCCTTGATCTACGAATGGGAATCCAATGACGCGCTGCGGCTCTCCGGCGGCCCGTCCGACAGCCGCAAATTGGTCGATGAGACGCTGGCCGACCACTACCGCGCCTTTTGGGAGATGAATATTCCCTGCGACGTGATCGAGAGCACGATGGACTTTTCGCCCTACAAGGTGGTGGTCGCGCCGATGCTCTATATGCTCAAACCCGGCGTCGCCGCCAAAATCAAGGAGTTCGTCGCCGCGGGCGGGGTGTGGATTTCGGGCTACCTCTCGAATTACGTCAACGACACCAATCTCCACTTTCTCGCCGGACTGCCGGGGGACGGCTTGCGCGAGGTTTTCGGCATCTGGAGCGAAGAGCTCGACGGCTTGACGCCGGAGGACAAACAGTGCTTCGAGCCTGTGGCGGGCAATCCGCTAAGCTTCGAGGAGCGCGGTCTGATCGTCGATTTCGCCGAGCGGATTCACCTTGAGGGAGCGGAGATGCTGGCGCGTTACGGCGAGGATTTCTACGCCGGGGAACCGGCGCTGACTTGCAATCGCTTCGGCAAGGGGTACGCCTACTATCAGGCGGCGCGCGGCAATCTCGACTTCCTCCGCCACTTTTATGGCCGGATTGCGGCGTGTCACGGCCTCAAGCCGCTGCTCGCGACCCCGCGCGGCGTCCATGCGACGATCCGCGAGGCGGGGCGCGAACGCTTTGTCTTTATCTACAACTTCACGGCGGAGACCCGGAGTTTCCTGCTCGGCGACTTCCGCGGCAAAAGCCTGCTTGACGGCAAGGAATGCGCGGGTTCGCTGACGCTGGCCCCCTTTGGCTCCGACGTGCTGAAGATTTAGAAGGCGCTTTCTGTCAATCGGTCGCCCGCTCCGATCAGGAGTCCGTTGGCGGTGAATTTGAGCGCGGTGACCGGCCCGGCGGCGCGGCAGCTTGCGATTGCTTTGCCGTTCGGATCAAAGACGCGGACTTCGCCCCCGGTTAACCCGACCGCAATCTTTCCGGGAGCGACCGCGAGCACGGCCGGTTCATTTTTGAGCTCGACGCACTTGCGCAACTGAAAGCGGTCGTCAAAAATGTAGAGTAATTTGCGCGCCGTCGCAACCACGATTTCCTGCCTGCCGTCACCGTCAAGGTCGGCGGCGGCAAGGCTGCAAATATTGCGGGGCGAAAGCGCGCGCGCGGCGTAATCGACCGCATTGGCAACTTCACCCGAGTCGAGGTTGACCCCGGCGCTGACCCGGCCGTTGTACGCCCAGAGCATCGCTCCATTCTGGGCGCCGTCAAAGACTCCGAGCAGCAACTGTTCGCCGTCCGGCACGAGGCGGAGGCTCCGGAGCGAATGCTTGCCGACGCCGGAGAAACCGTATTTGTTCATCGGTGCGCCGCTGTGATTTTCCAGCATCCAACTGTTGCTTGAGACGAGTTTGCCCTCTTCGCCCAGGATCGACCAGGTGGTCGGCCAGGCGCCAAAAGCGCGGGAGGCGAAGAGCCGCGCCGGGCGATTTTTTTCGGCTTCAAAAACGGCGAAATCGGTGACCGGGCCGTAGTCCTGCCAGAAACGGTTCTCGACTTTTCCGTCGGGGGTGATCACTTCGACCGTGCCGGTCGAACCGGCAAAGAGGCGGCTTTGACCGGGGATCAATTCGGCAGCGGCGAGGGCGTAGACGCCGGGATAGACCTTTTTGAACCAGAACGTCTTGTTGGAGGCGATGAATTCCGGCGCGCTCTCGGAGCGGACGCTCCAGCGTTCGGTGCCGTCCGGGGTGAAAGCGCGGATCATTTCGCTGCGGTCGCCGGCGACCAGCAATCCGGCCTTTTCCCAGTAACAGAGTGCGCCGATATCGCCGTTCAGCGTTTTTCGCCACAACTCTTTGCCGTCGGCTCCGAGCAACGTTAATGTTTTGCCGGCGGCGACGGCGGTGTATTGATGTTCTCCGGCTGTAAAATCGACCAGTTGGTTGACCGGTGCGTCAAAGGCGTATTCGTGAAGTGCCCGGAGCGACGGCAACGCTTCTTGCGGCGCGACTTTGCGGGCGGCGGCGGCAAAAATGGCGTCCACTTCGGCGTTCAGCGTATCCGCGCCGGGAATGCTGAAGTTTTTGACCACGGTTTGAGTGACGCGGTTGTCCGCTTCGAGCACCGCGAGCTTTCCGGTTTCGGCGTCATAGTCAAAGGCCACCGGGGCCGGACGCTTGAAGAGCCCGGCGACTTCGGCGACACGCCAGCCGCTCAGGTGATCGCGCTCGACCAGCAAAAAGCCGTCGCCGGACGGAATCGCCAGCGCCTTCTCCGGGAGCTTGAGCGCGGTGCGTCCGTCCGGCCCGGCGGCGGCGATGCGGTCGGTTTCGACTCCGGGGCGGAGCAACGTGAAAAATCCGGTCGCCCTTCCTTTGGCAAGCGTTTTCAATGTCACGAACGACCCGGTGTAACCCGGCACCGGCGCGCCGCCGTCGGGGCCGGTCAGCAGCACCCGGCGGAGTTCGGGTTCGGCATCGAGACCGGTGCCGATACTGAAGCGGTTTTCGCGACGGCCGAGGGCGAGTCCGCCGAGCGCCCAATCGCCGCTTTCGGCGCCGGGGCGCAACGTGAGCGTATGGCGACCGGCGGCGAGCTGGTGGCGGCCGAGCGAAACGGCGGTGAATTGCGGCACTTCGCCGGTTTTCAATTCAACTTGCTGGGGAAGCTCCCGGCCGTCGAGGGTGAAT
>JBFWIO010000306.1:0-4466 GCA_050255955.1 Victivallaceae bacterium | reverse complement strand
ATTCCCCCCCGAACCGTCCGCATACCACAACGCCGCCGTCTCCCAGCCCGGACTCGTCCCGCTCGTCGAATACGGCGTATCCGGCCCGTCGTCCGGCCCGCGCCGCCCCAGCGAAACCCCGTTGCAGAATAACTCCACTTCGTCACAATTGGAGTACACCACCACTTTATCCCGCCCCGGTAAACGATTCCAGTCAGCCGCGAGATACACCATCGGCCCATCCGAATCAGGATCGCGCTGGCTCATATAAAAGTAATATTTGTACCGCGGCACCCGGTAAATATCCGCGTCGCCGGATCGCTCCAAATCAGGATGATACCCGCGATTGTAGTCGAACATCGCCCAGTTCGCCCCACCCAGAAAATCGCGGTTGCCGCGTATCCGGTTCAACGTCCACTGGAAATTCCACGCCTGTTGCAACATCGCCTTTTCGCCGTCACCTCGGCGGCGGCGCGACGTGCTCTCGTTGCCGCCAAAACCCCAATCGCCGTATTCGCGCATCAAAATCGGCTTGTCCGTCTCCAGCCCGGGACGGTAATAAAGCACATCCCAGCCCTCAAAAAGCCCCAGGACATCACCGCAAGTATAAAAATTCGGGCCGGGATACTCCTCATGCGCGATTTTGTGAAGCTCGGCGTTGATCCAGCAGGGCGGATACGTTTCGTTAAGGCACACCTCCCACATCACCGCCGACGGATGGTTGCGGTAACTCCGGATCAAAGTCCGGCAGTCACGGAAAAGATTGGTGAAAAATGCGTCGTTGGCATGATAAATCTGCCACCCCGGAATACATGGAATCACGCAAATCCCGAGCTCGTCGCAGGCGTCGAGAAAAGCCGGGTGCTGGTTGTAATGCGCCAGCCGCACCAGATTGTACCCCGCCCGGCGGATGATCGCGGCGTCGCGCCGCTGCGCCTCCGGCGTCAGCGCGTTGCCGATAAAAGGATAATCCTGATGGCGGTTGGTGCCGATGATTTCGACTTTGCGGCCGCTGATCACCAGTCCGTCCGCCTTGCTGATTTCAATCGTCCTGACCCCGAAGCGGACTTGCCCGCGGTCAACGACCTGCCCGGCGACTTCGACTTCGACTTCACAGGAATAAAGCTCCGGCGCCGCCGGATGCCACAAACGCGGCCGGTCAATGACGAGTTCAAGCGCAAAAGTATGATCGCAGTTCTGCCGCAAATTCACCTCTTCGCTGCGGAATTCGCCGCCGTCGCTCAGGCGCACCTTGAGCGAGCACGGATATGTCCCGTCGGCGTAACGGTTGATGGTGTGGCGTTCACACTGCGGCACCTCGTGTACCACGTGGCAGCGGAGCTCAAGCCGCGCCCGCTCCGGCGTCGCTTCGAGGGTGCGGACAAAAAGTCCGCCGCCCGCGGTCACCGCAACCCCCTGCGGGTCGGAAATATGGATCGGGTCGTAAATCAGGAGTTCGGCGTCGCGGTAGAGCCCGCTGTAATAACAGAAGTCAAGGTCGGCCAGAGGTTTCCCCGGCGGCATATCGCCCGCCGGGCGGTTGTCGGGCGTGAACTCCAGTTCATTCTCCTCCCCGAAGCGGAGCAAGTCGGAAAGGGCGAAAACCCAGCGGTCGTAGCCGCCGAGGTGGGTAAACAGATACTGCCCGTTGAGCCGCACCCCGGTCCGCTGCATCGCCGCGCCGAGTGTGAAATAAACCGCCCGGGTCCGCCATTCGGGCGGGGCAAAAAAACGGTGCCGGTAATAAACCACTCCCAGATGCTGGTCGCCGATCACCTCCGGCTCAAGCCAGGCGCTGTGCGGCAACCGGACCGGTTGCCAGGATTCGTCTTCGCGGCGGAACTCAAATTGAACGCAAGCGATCTTTTCCATGGCTGAAATCCTGAGGTTCGGTTCGATAGCAAAATGAAGACCCGAAGCGGGTAGCACTTCAGCGGGTGATTACCCGTTGATAGTGGTGTTTGGAGCCGTATTTCTCCAGCTTCCGCAAATCGTCGATGATTTCACCGATATCCTCGGTGGCGACGCGGTCGATGAAGAGGTGCCCGTCGAGGTGGTCAATCTCATGCTGGATACAGCGGCCGAGCAAGCCGCCGCACTCGACGATCACCGGCGCGCCATCGAGGGTCTGAAAGCGGACCACCACCGTCTTCGGACGGACCACCGGGGCGAAAATATCGGGAACGCTGAGGCAGCCCTCGTCGCGGATCGTCATTTCGGCCGATGCCGACACGATTTGCGGATTGACGATCGCCATCGGCATCTGGCCGAGGAGTTCGATCTCGCCCGGTGACGGATTTTCGGACATCGACTCAACCGGCACGCCGAGCGCGACCAGGCGGACGCCCTCGCCGACCTGCGGCGCGGCCAGTCCGATGCCTTCAAATGCGCGCATGGTTTCGATCATCCGCGCCGCCAGCTGCCGGACGTCGTCGTCGATCGCGGCGACCGGGCGGGCGCCGGCACGAAGCGCGTCGTCACCCAATGTCCGGACCGTATGACGGGTTTTGTTACGAAAAAGCATAATCCTCAGATGGTAAGCTGGTCAGGATTCCAGCTCTGGGGTTTTGCGGGTTTCTGTTCGGGGCCGATCAGTTTATCCACATCTTTTTCGGTGGTTTTGAGTTGTTTTTCCGAATCATCGACCGATTTCTGGAGGTTTTTCTGGTCATACTGGGTGGCCGGCGCCTCCGCGCCCTGGTATTCGGGACGGTCCGGAGCCGGAATTTCCGGAATCGAAGGCACGTCGCGCATCACCGTGGGCGGCACCGCAAGCCCGGTCACTTCGAGCTCTTCGCCGGCGAAGATCGCCGGCGCGCGGCCGTATTCGGAGACATTCATTGAGGCCGCCGCTTCGAGCTGGGCCTTGGCGTTCTGGACGGTGATGTAGGCGCTCGCCAGCGTGGTCTGGGCGTTGACCAGGTCGCGCTGGGCCTCGTTGAGACGGGTGAGTTCAGTATTCCCGGCTTTGTACTCGTCGTCAACCAGATCGCGCTGTTTGGTGGTGATTTCCAGCGTTTTTTCGTACAGCCGCGCCTGCTTGACGCTCTGGACGTAGTTGATATGGGCGTTGCGGACTTCGTGGATTACGGTCAGCCAGGTGTTGGCCAGCTGGTAACGGGTCGATTCGAGGGCGGCCTGGGCTTCGCGGACTTTGTTGTAGCGGATGAAACCGTTGAAGATCACCCAGTTGGCCGACAGCCCGTAGGACAGCGAATTGCCGTTGACGCCGCTGGTGCTCACCGAGCCGCCGTAGTAGGAACGGTTGCTGTTGGTCTGATAGTTGTACTCCGTATAAGCCGAAACGGTCGGCGAATAGCTGCTGTAGGTCTGATAGAGCTGGTACTGCGCAATTTTGAGCTGTTCGCGGTAAGCGCGCAAATCGGGCCGGTTGGCCAGCGCGTTGTCGAGATAAATATCGACGCCGGGCAGGTCGTTGAGGAATAAACTGGTCATCTGCGGAAATTTGACCGTCGGGGGCAATGTCCCCTCGGGGTAGCCCATCAGCACCGCCAGCGCGTAGAGCGCGATTTCGTACTGATACTCGGCGACGATCTGGTTGCCTTCGGCGACGTTGGCGAGGGCGCGGAAGTTGAGCACGTCGCTCAACGGCACCGCGCCGGCCTGGTACTTGAGCTCGGTATCGTGGAGGTTCTTGATCTGGAACTGCATATCTTCGATTGCAATGCGCATGTTTTCGGCGGACAGCAGCACCGCGTTGTAGGCGTAGGCGACGCTGCGGATCAGCAACCGGCAGTCGTCCTCGGTCAGCATCTTCTGCTGGTCGAAGCCGGCGGCGCTGATTTTGAGCTGGAATTCGCGGCTCAGGCCGTCAAACAACAGCCAGTTCGCATTGACCGAGGTATTGGTCGAGAAGTTGTTCCCGCGGTCGGCCGCGGTGGAGTTGTAGGCACGGGTATTCCAGCTGTCGGTTTCTCCGACCGTAAAGCCCGAGGTGATCACCGGGGAATAGGCGCCGAGCGCCTGATAGTAGCGCATCTTGGCCTGGGTGATCGCGTAGTAGGCGGAGATGTAGTTGGGATTGTTGGCAATCGCGATGTCCTGGGCCTTGGCCAAAGTCAGCAGCGAAACTTCCTTCAGGAGTTCGTCGGCGTCGGAATGCTTGCGCAATGTGTATGAGTCCGAACTGAAATCGGACGGTACCGGGGGGTAGGTTTGACAGCCGCCGGCAAGCAGCAGCAACGCCGCGACAGCCAACGACCACTGGGCAAAAAACTTCATCTCACGCTTTCTCCATATTTGGCGGTCGAGCACATCCGCCCACCGATATTTTTCATTACAGAGCCGATTGCAAAAGTCATTTCGGAGCGACCCGAAATAGGATGTTTTTCCGCATTGCCGAATAGATTTCAGGGCATACCCGCTGCGGCATGTCCCGAAATCGCTCCCGCCAAAGCGGGAAAAAAGACCTTTCGGGCGACCGGAAGGACTATTAAATTTGGCTTTACAGAATAATATAAGATACC
>JBFWIO010000305.1:0-4479 GCA_050255955.1 Victivallaceae bacterium | reverse complement strand
TTATGATTCAGGAGTGTAGGCGGCCGCAGCCCGACGCGTAACTCCTGATCCCGCTCCGGAGCGGCTCCGAAGTGGTCGCGGGTTCGACCCGGATGAAAGCCGGCACCGCCACCAAAAAAGTCCTCAATATGCTCACCACCGCGGCGATGATCGCCCTCGGCCACACCCGGCGCTCGCGGATGATCCACATGAAGAGCCTGAACGAGAAACTCCGGCGGCGCAAGTCGGAAATGGGTATTTGATCCGGCTCAGCGTTTCGGCATTCTGGCCGGAACCGGCCGCGGGCCGCGAAGCGCTTTGGCCGCTTCCCCGGCGAGAAAGAGATAGTGATCGGCGGGGACGTCGTAGGTCAGGAAGCGGCATTTGCCGCCCTCGGGGGGATTGGCCGAAACCTTGCAGATCGCGGTGCCTTCGTCGATTTCGTCGAACATCGCGACATAGAGCATCTCCGCGCCCCGGTTGAGGTTGCCGGCCACCTGGTTCCAGAAAAACTGCCCCTTGAGGCGGGGAATCTGGTCGAACTTGCCGCCGTGGAGATTGTACCACGAAAAGCCGGGGTAGATCACCGGGAGGTAGTCGATTTTGCGCTTTTGGCACCAGGCCAGATCCTGACGCACGTGGGACTCCAGAAAACGCTCCAGGCCGTTGTTGTCGTAACGCCCCACCGCCCATGGTGAAATGACGTCGCACTCTTCGAGGATGGCGCGGATGCGTTTGTTTTCGGCGGTTTGCGAACTTCGCCAGTCGTTGTTGCAACCGACCATGATTGCGAAGTTTTTTTGCTTCAGCAGCGGCACCGCCTTTTCCATCAGTTCGATGCTGCCGGGGCGGTCTCCGAAGAGGCCCCAGATCGCCACCAGAGGCTTCCCGTTGTGCTTGAGATAAGCCTGATCAGCGGTGATGCCGCTTTCGATCAAGTGATTCAAATCGCGCTCAAGGACGTCGAACTTCTCAGCGCCGCTCAGATCGTACATCACAGCGTAGACCCGGCCGGTTTCGGCGGCGGCATTGCGGATGTTGTCCAGTACCCGGTTGAAGTGGCGCAGGCCCGACGGATTGGCGATTTCGCCGACGAAGCGTTGGGCGAAAACCCCGGAAATGCCGAATTGCTCCATCTCCCGGAAATGCCGGAGCACGGTTTTGGGATTGGCGCTGCTGGGAACACAGGCCACGCTGCCGTCCTTGCGCCGGAACGGCGTCGGGTATTTCTCGTCCGCTTCAAGCTCCGACTCGTCCGGCCAGTACTCGATGGTGCAGAAATCGGGTTCAAATTTGCCCTTTCTCTGATAGTGGTAGAACCCCCGGTCCATGCCGTCGCCGGGGGCGTTGAACCAGCCCTGATAGCCGCACATCACTTTGCCGCGAAGCGTCGAGGGGTCTTCCGCGCCGAAAGCGGCGGCGGCCAGCAAAAGCGCCAGCAGCGCGCTCAGAGCTTGCATCGGACCGAGCCCTCGTGGTAGAAGGGGAGTTCCACCACTTCGCCGGGGAGCTTCGCCGAACCGGCGTCAAGCAGGAGCTTGGTTCCCTCGGCGGCAAAAGCGGTATCGACGTAGCCCATCGCCACCGCGCAGCCGACCGAGGGGCCGAAAGCGCCGGAAGTGACGATCCCGACCGGTTCTTCCTTTTCGTTGTAAATCGCGCTTCCGGCCCGGCTGGCGCGGCGGCCGGCAAGCTTGATGCCGACAAGTTTCCGGGCAACCGGTTTGGCCAGCAGCGCGGCGCGGCCGTGGAAGTCGCGGTCGGGATTTGTTTTGAGCTTGAGAAGCGGGCCGAAGCCGGCTTCGATCAGCGAAATTTCTTCGCTCAATTCGTGGCCGTGGAGCGGGTAGCCGACCTCCAGCCGGAGGGTGTCGCGGGCGCCGAGTCCGGCCGGGCGGACCGGATCGGTCAACAGCAGAATATCCCACAATTCCGACGCGCGCTCTTCGTCGAAGTACAGTTCAAACCCGAGTTCTCCGGTGTAACCGGTCCGGCTGAGAATGCACGGAATGCCCGAAATAAGCTGGGTTTTGCAGTGGAAATAGCCCGGAAGCTCTTCATTGGTCACGCCGAGCTGGTTGAGCACCTTGGCCGAGGCGGGGCCCTGAAGGTCGATTTTGGCAATCGCGGCGGAGAGGTTCTCAAGCAGCACCCCCTGGGGCAGCAGCGCGGCCAGCAGCGCTTCGTCGGCGCGGACGTTGGCGGCGTTGACCACGATAAAGAAGTCCTCGGGAGCCATCGCGTAGACGATCAGGTCGTCAACCACGCCGCCGCGGTCGTTCAGGAGAAAGTTGTAGCGGCAGACCCCGAGCGCCTGGTCGAGCACCGGCCGGGCGAGGATTTTGTCCAGCGCCGCCGCCGCGCCGGGGCCGTAGACCCGGAGCTCGCCCATGTGGCAGATGTCGAAGATCGAAGCGGCGTTGCGGGTATGATTGTGCTCGGCGATGATGCCGTCGCCGTAATTGATCGGCATGTTCCAGTTGGCGAAGGGGGCCATCTTGGCTCCGATGGCGATGTGTTCGGCGAAAAGGGGTGTGTTTTTGACTCCGGCGCTCATCTCTGGCTTCTCCTTTGGTTATGTCCTGTCGAGGCTTAATATAGCTTTTCTTTTGACCGGCGCAAGAAAAAAAGTGAAAAAGCACATCATACGGTTGCATTCAAAGGCATTTTGCGGTATAGTGTACGGTCAAATCAAACCCGAAAGGACTTTTGCGCGATGAAAATTGGAGTCATTGTTGAAACGCTTCAGAAGCCGCTTCGCGAAGGGATCAAGCTGGCCGCCGAACTCGGCTGCGAAGGGATCCAGATCTACGGCGCCAATCCGGAGTTCAATCTCCTTGATGTGTCAATTGCCGACGTCCGCGAGCTTCGCAAATACGCCAATGACTGCGGTCTGGTCTTTTCGGCGGTCGCCGGCGACATGCCCGGCCACGGCTACAGCCACCCGGACGAAGTGCCGCAACGGGTCAAAAACGTCAGCAAATTCATCGACATGGCGCTCGAACTCGACTGCCGGGTGATCACCAATCACATCGGCGTGGTGCCCGATGATCCCAAACACCCCGAATACAACGTGATGGTCGAAGCCGTCGGCCAGGTCGCCGGCCACGCCGCCCGCCGCGGCTCGGTGATCGCAATCGAGACCGGCCCCGAGTCGGCCGAGACCCTGAAGCGCTTCCTCATCGACGTCAATTCGCCCGGCCTCGGCATCAACCTCGACCCCGCCAACCTCGCGATGGTGCTCAATGCCGACCCGGTCGCCGCCGTCAGGACGCTTGCCGGACACATCGTCCACACCCATGCCAAGGACGGGATTCACCTTAAATCGTGCAACCCGCGCGAAGTCTACGAAGCCTTTGCCGAAGGCGGCTTCGAGGCGCTGGTGGCGCGTACCGGCCAGCTCTTTGAGGAAGTTCCGCTCGGCAAAGGCCAGGTCAAGTGGCCGGACTATCTTGCCGCGCTGCGGGAAACCGGATTTGACGGCTTTTTGACCATCGAGCGCGAAGTCGGGGCCGATCCGGCCCGGGATATCGCCGCCGCGGTCGTGTTTTTGCAAAAGCAATTGGGAAAATAAACGTATGAAAAAGAAAATCGGTTTTGTCGATCTCTTCATCGACGAGTGGCACTCCGGCAATTATCCCAAATGGTTCAAGGAAGCCCCCCTCGGCGGCGATTTTGAAGTCGCGATGGCCTGGGAAGAGGCTCCCGCCGGCGGGCGTCCGCTCGATGTCTGGTGCCGCGAAATGGGGATCGCACCGGAAAAAAGCCTGGAGAAACTGGTCGAGACCTGCGACGCCATCTGCGTGCTCTCGCCCTCCAACTCCGAAGCCCACGAGCGGCTCGCCGAAATTCCGCTGGCGAGCGGCAAGCCGGTCTACATCGACAAACCTTTTGCTCCCGACCGCGCGACCGCCGAGCGGATTTTTGCGCGCGCCGACAAATTCCACACCCCCCTGTTTTCCTCTTCGGCGCTGCGTTTCCCCGATGAACTGATCGCCGCCCGCAAAGAGCTCTCCGGCGCGGCGGTCGATTTCATGGCGGTGCGCGGCGGCGGCCGCAGTTTCGAGGAATACAGCATCCACCAGATCGAGATGATCGTCTCGACCATGGGCTGCGGTATCAAAAAAGTGATGCAGTGCGGCTACGGCTCGACCAACCATCTGCTGCTCGAATACGCCGACGGCAGGCGGGCGGCGATGACGCTCAATCACAATTTGCCATTCGGCGCGTCGATCACCGGAAAAGGACGGGTCTCTGATTTGCCGCAGCTCAGCAATTTCTTCCCGAACCTGATTGCGGCGATGCTCGAATTCTACGCCGGCGGCCCGGCTCCGGTCTGCCGCAAGGAGACGGTCGAAATCGCGGCGGTGGTCGATACCGCGATCCGGGCGCTGAAAACCCCGGACGTCTGGATGAAGGTTGACTGATCTTTTTTGTTCCCGCTTTTTCTGAGCTTGATAATCGTTTTTTAAGTGTTTTGTAATCAAAAATAAACAGTTG
>JBFWIO010000304.1:0-4481 GCA_050255955.1 Victivallaceae bacterium | reverse complement strand
CGGGTTTCTCTACAAAGACCTGAGCCGACTGCCCGGCGTCGATCCGGTCGCGCTCGCCTATCAAGCTTGGGAAAGCCAGCGTTTTATAGCTGAAAAATATGCGCTGGATGGCATCGCCTTGCGGGCCGCGAAAAAAGGTAACATTGATGCGCTCGGCTTCCTGATCAATCAACTGGGCGCCGATAACCACAATCCGTTCACTGACGATGACGTCTCCGTCACTTTGGTGCTGATGACCGGCCAGCCGATCAATGCTGAAAACCTCCAAAAGTGGTACGCAGAGAACCGCGACAAGCTGGTCTTTGATCCGGCGACCAAACGCTATCAGGTCAAGAAGTAAAAAAACGGGAAGCGACGCTCAGGCGCGCTTCCCGCGATTTTACTTCGGCAATTCGATGCGGCGGGTTTTGCCGCCGAACTTGAGTTCCAACACGCCGTCTTTGACCTCGGCCTGATATTTGGCCGGATCGGTGGCGAGGATGGTGACGAAGAGCGTTTTCGCCGCCGGTTTGCCGTTGCGGAGCGACAGCACGTTGGTCGGGCGCGGCGGCGCGCCGCCGTCGATCAGGATCACGTTCTCCACCGACTTGGCAAATTCGCCGTCGGCGGGGAGGAGATTGCGAAAGGCAAGCTTGCCGTTTTTCCCCTCGATTCGCGCGCTCTTCGCCGATTCGAGTTCGACCGCGTTGAGCGAATGGAAACGGCTCTCAAAGGTCGAGGGCTTGACCGCCTCCACCTCGTCGGCGATCACCACGAGATCCGGCTTGAAGCGCCAGATGTGGCGCTTGAAGGTCTTGAGCCCGGCTTCGGGGAGATACGCCGGGGCCGCGTCGCCGACCACGTAGTCGAAGTCGGCGTTGGACTCGGCGCGCAGGATCTTCGGCGCGAGTTTGTCGCGGAAATAGGCGGTGTAATCCCCCCACTTGGTGTTGTTGCCGTGCTGGCCGATGCCGTTGACCAGCATGGTATTTTCCTGACTCGTCAGCTTGAAACTGTAGTCGGAATTGATCAGCATGATCTCGCCTCCCGCAAAGAGGGTGATGCCGCCGACGTCGGGATGAACGTGCCCCTCCCCCTGCGGCTTGTCGAAGCGCGCCAGAGCGTGGTGTCCGGCGGGCGGGCCGCAGCGGAAGACCAGCAGCATTTCGGCCCCCGGTTCCTCCGAGCGCAGGATGACTTTGTCGATGTCGTCGTACCGGACCAGTCCCGGCAACGCTTTCGGCTCCGACTTGACCCCGCTTTTTTGCGCCTGATGATAGTAGAGGAGCGAAAAGTAGGCGCTCAAGGCGGTGTTGTCATCAACCTTGGCCACCCGCTCGGCGAAGTCGAGGTAGTCGCCGCGCTTATATTCTGCCCCGAGCTTGTAGCCGAGCGCGTCGGGTACGAAGTAGTCGCGCTGCCGGGTGTCGCCAAAGGAGAGAAGCCCGGTCAACAACCGCTTGCCGCCCGCGGTGCCGGGCCCGAGCTCCCAGTATTTCTCCGGAATCGCGGACTGGATGCGGAAGTCAAGGTTGTACTTCAAAGCCGGATCAACCCCGTAAATGTCTTCGCCGTAGAATTTCCGCAGCAAATCGGCATAGAGGATCAGGTGCGACAGCGAATACTCGGTGTAGCCGATTCCCTCGAAGTCGCCGCCGTCGCGCGGCTGGCCCGCGAAATACTCTTTCATCCACTGTTTCGACGCCGCGCCCCAGACCGGGGCTTCGGGGAGTTCGCCGTCGAGCGCGACGGCGGCGGCGAGCAAGCCGGTGTTGGCGACGCAGCCGTGATTGTTGAGCACTTGTTTGGCCCAGGTCCAGCGGCCGGAGAGAATCCGGGACGCGAAGTCGCCGGCGCGGAAGCGGACTACTTCGCGGATTCGCGCTTTGCGTTCCGGCGAAAGATCGTTGTACAAATAGTCGTAGGCCACCGCGAGTCCGAGCAGGATGTGCCCGGTAACCAGATCGAAGTTGGTCCAGTACGGCTTGTCGCCGTCCCAGATCGCGTAGTCGGTGACCGCGTCGATCAGCTGACCGGCCTTGTCGAGATACTTCTTTTCGCCGGTCAAGGCGTACATCAGCGAGACGAAAACCAGCGCGTTGCCGTCTTCGCGTTTGTATTCGCCGACTTTTTCGGTTTTCTGCGGGAGCTTGGCGATGTCGGCGTCGAAGCGGGCGCGGTAGCGCTCGAAACGGGCGCGGTAGACGGGGTCGGACGCGATTTTCGCTTTGATCTCGTCAAGCGTGGCGCGGTCGGTGAAGAGCTTCGGGCGGGCGGCGGCGGCGACTTCGGCGCGCGGCGCGGCGCCGGGCCAGGCGAGAGCGGGATCGGCGAAGTAAAGCTTCAAAATATCATTGTGGTCAAAAAGCGTGTCGAAGATCGCAAGCTTGCGGATTTTGAGCTTGCCGTCACCGCCGGCCAGCACCGCGTCGCCGCTTTTCTCCAGCCTTGCCGGCATCGAGCCCGCCAGCGTGCGGTCAACGTGGAACTGGACTTTGTCGGGAGCAAAGCCCACCGCCAGCAGCGCGGGGGCCTTGGCGGTGATCTCGCCGCGCCCGGGGAGCTGGGCCGCTTTGCCGGAAGCGTCCGGCACCTGGATCAGCCAGAGGAGCGGTTTGTCGCCCTTACCCGAGGTGACGGTGATATTCTTTTTTTCAACGCCGAAGGGGAGTTCAAGCACCTTGCCTCCGGTCGCGCCGTCGAGCTCGACCCACACCGCGACAGTGCCGCCGGCGGGAAGTTTGGCCGCGTCGAAACGAAGTTTCTGACCTTTGGCGAGTTCCAGTGCGCCGTCGCGCTGGAATTCCTTGAGCGGCTGCGTCTTGCCGTTGGCGAGGATGCTGAGCGCGGGGTCTTCGACCGGCTTGGCGAAATCGAATTCGAGTTTGGGGACAAGCGGCTGCGATGGCGGCCGATTGACCGGCGGCAGCGCGGCAGTGAGCGAAACGGCGATTCCGAGCGACAGGATGGCGGCGGCGAATTTCATCAATTTATCTCCAATCCCAGTAGTTTTCGTTGACCGAGTTCCAGTTGTAGAAGGGCTGGGCGCTGTAGATCGGCAAATTGACCATCACCGCGCCCGGCTCCTGGTTGGCGACCGACTTTTCGCTGGTGACGTGAGCGTCCACCCACAGCGAGTTGACCATTCCCGCGTGGCGGGCCATCGGGCGCCCGCCCCAGGTCTGCGCCATGTCTTCGACGGTATGAATCCCGGCGCTCAGCGAAGCGGCGTCGATCGCACCGGTGTCGAGGTGGGAAAAGGTTTGGCTCGGTCTGCGCACCCGCCCGATTTTGGGCGGCGGGCCAAAGGTGGTAAAGGCGGGAGTGCTCGGCTGTGTGCCCTCGTTGCGGGCGGACGTGCCGAGATTGCGGTAGTTGTAGCCGTAATCGACCGCGGTCAGCGCGCTGTAGATCGGGTAGGTCACCGGCGAAACAAAGTTGGCATCGCGCAACTTGATCCGGTTGACGGTGTTGTCGACCAATGCTTCGGGACAGAAAAGCGGCTTGACGCTTTTGATATATCCCATCATCCCGAGCGCGCCCGCCCAGTACAACCGGCCGGTATTGGACCCGAATTTAACCCCGTCCTGTTGGTGGGGAGAGAAGAAATCGTCGCTGTCCTGCTGGTACATCGAGTTGTACAACCCAAGCTGCTTGAGGTTGTTGGAGCAAGTCGTCCGCCGCGCGGTTTTGCGCGCATTGTTGAGGGCCGGCAGCAGCATCGAGGCGAGAATGGCGATGATGGCGATCACCACCAGCAATTCGATCAGGGTGAATCCGTTTCGTCTCATCGGTATTTCCTTTCGTTGACAAAATGAAAAAAGTTCTTTCTTTTACAAATTATACCGGATAAAATGACAAAAACAATAGCAAAAACCCCATCTTTTTGACGATTTTCAAATATACCGGGTTTGCATTTGGTCAAAAATGGAATTATTATTGATAAGACGCCGCCAAAAACGTAACAGCACCCTGATTCCGGAGCGGAGGCAAGATCGTCGATGAGCATGTCATTTGCGCTGGAAAAGGACGGCCGGATTTACCGGCTCTGTCCCGAACCGCACAAGATTCACCACGCCGTCTATCGGCCGTCGTTCCGCTTTGATAAACACATCCACCCGGCGTATCACCTGATCCTGATCGACCGCCGGGGATGCACGCTCGAAGTGACCGGCTATCCGCCGGTCTTGTGTCCGCCGCGCTCGCTGATTCTGATCAATCCCGACGTCGAACACCACTTCATCTACACCGAGCCGGAGGGAACCGAGCACAACTCGCTGATCTGGCTTTTTGTCGATGACCGCGGCGATATTCTGCGGCTGCCGCTGCAAAGTTTCGGCGGCGGTGACCCCAAATACGCGAGGCCGTATCTATTGAAACTGCTGACCCCGGTCGAGACCGCCAATTATCTGCGGGTTCACCGCGAAGCCGAAAAGTTCGCCCGCAGTCCCAATGCGTTTGTTTCCTCGCTCAAATTCTTCAAAATGGTCAGTCTGGCAATG
>JBFWIO010000303.1:0-4489 GCA_050255955.1 Victivallaceae bacterium | reverse complement strand
TTGGCATTAGCGGCATAATCTTGATCCTCCATACCCTCTTTGTGGCAAATCCAAACCTTCACGCCGATCTTGCCGGCGGTGGTGTTGGCTTCGGTAAAACCGTAATCGATATTGGCCTTCAACGTGAGCAACGGCACCCGGCCTTCCTTGTACTGCTCTTCACGGGCCAATTCGGCGCCGCCGAGACGACCCGCGCAATTGACCTTGATGCCGTCAGCTCCGGTCTCCATCGCAATCTGGATCGCACGCTTCATCGCACGGCGGAAGCCGATACGGCGTTCCAGCTGCTGGGCGATGCTTTCGGCAACCAACTGCGCGTTGACTTCGGGGCGGCGGATTTCAACGATCTCGATGAAGACTTCCTTGTTCTCGACGAGCTTGACGATCGCCGCGCGGAGGCCTTCGAGTTCATCGCCCTTTTTGCCGATCAGAAGACCGGGGCGGGCGGAGTGAATGATCACCCGGACGCGGTTGGCGAAACGCTCAATTTTGATCTTGGCGATCGCGGCGGCCGCGGAGGCGAGTTCGTTCTTGCCTTTGATGACGTACTGTTCTTTGATGAACTTGCGGATCTTGAGATCCTCGTGAAGCCACTCGCCGAACAAGTTTTTGCCGGCGAACCAACGGGATTCCCAATCCTTGGTAAGCGCCGTTCTCAATCCAATCGGATTAACTTTCTGTCCCACGATGCTGTCCCTTATTTGTTATCCGTCAAAATAACTTCCAGATGGCTGGTCCGTTTCCGGATCCTTCCGGCGGAACCGCGGGCCTTGGCGCGAAAACGCTTGATCGTCGGACCGGCACAGACGAGCGCGGCCTTGACCGACAATTCGTTGCGGTTCAAATCAAAGTTGTTCTCGGCATTGGCCACCGCGGAGCGCAAGGTATCGCCGATCAACTGGCCGGCCTTGCGGGGGGTCAGATCGACGATGGCAAGCGCTTCAACGGCGGATTTGCCCTGGATCAGACGCGACACATGCCGCGCCTTTTCCGGCGAAATCCGCACGTTTTTAGTCAAAGCTTTCACTTCCATAATCTGGTTTCTCTCTTAACTTTTTTACTTGCTTTGCGTTGCGGCCTCCATGCCTGGAGTCAGGGCATCGATATTGCCGGATATCAGCTGGGCCGCCGCAACGAATGGTCTGACACTGACCACTTTGAGCACAGCTGTGTCCTTCCCGACGTAGTATGTCAGTCCATTGAACGCACCATGGACCGAGCCTACCGGCAATACGACGATCGACAACTCGCGGTTCACCGCCAGGATCCGGCACTTCTCCAGCGCCTTTTCCTGACTGGCTTGCGCAGTCGTCAGGGTGATGAACCGGCCCGAGTCGCGCTTGAGGTCATCCAGTTTGAGCTGGAGTTCCGTTTGCCTCACCTTCCCGATCGGCAAATCGCGCGTCATCTCTTCGACCAGTTCGCAGAATTTAACGGTTTTGAGGGCAAGCTCTCCGCCGTTGACCGCAACATCGCTCATCGCTCTCAGCAACTGTTCTTCCCGTTCCCCGGCGCCGCGCACTTTTCCGCTTGCCAATGCACCGGACAGAACCAGTCGAAGCTGGCGATATTGCTCATTCTGCTGTTGGTATTTATCGGTTAAATCAATCAACTCCCGACGACTTCGGGCCTCGGACTCGCGTAAGGTTTTAATCTCAAGTTCGAGCTTGGCCAGGTCTTCCCTGGCCTTTGCGGCTTCCCGTCGCAACGACTCAAGTTCAGTAAGCCGCTTCGCATCTTGCGGCCGAACCCGAACCGTGACGCCGGTCAACACCCCGTCATCGGCACTATCCACCTCGCCAGGTGCGGAAAAAACATATCCACACACGGCGAGATTACATAAAATAACACCGAGTATGATATTTTTCCAGTTCAAAATCAGTTTTTTTCGATATTTTTTCACAATTTGACCGGATCACAGTTTTTTGAGCATCATCTTGACCGGATCGACTTTACGTGCTTTTTCGATCGCGGCGAGCAACGATTCGCGTTCTTTTTCGATTTCTTTGCGCCGCGGCAGGGTTTCCTCGTAGGTTTTGCGCAGACCGCGCCAGTATTTGTCATTATTGGCATATTGCTTGAACAATTGCTCCCAGCAGGCGTCCACCGCCGCGGGGTCGGCAAGTTTGACTTTCCGGGAGTCAAAAAGGGCCTTGACCTGGTTGATCACGCATAACTTCGACTCCAGCGCACCGGTTTCGCGGACCAGTTTGCGGATCTGCTGCGACTGCTGTTGCAGCGGCGACCCGGCAAGCACCGCCAGATTGACCCCGGCGGCGAAGTCGGCGGCGGTGAATTCTCCGACCGGAACCCCGTTCATCAGCAACTGGTATTTGCCCGCTTCGAGGCCGGTGACGGTGAGCGGTTCACGGTTGAATTTGGCGCTGAAGCCGTAGAGCTGGTCAACCCTGGCCTGTTCCGGAAACAACGGGAACGGCAAAGCGGCGGGCAAATAGCTGAAAGCAATTTCGCCGGGCTTCACGGTGAGATCCTTGACTTCACAGTTGCGCGTCGCGGTGACTTTGCCGGAACCGGCGTCGAGAGTGGCGGCGGCGACTTCGCCGGGCTGCTGCTGAGCCTCAAGGATCAGCCCGGCAATGATCGGATGGCCGACTTCGCGGGGATGCACGCGGTCGGCGCTGATGATGGTGTCGGCGGGGTTGCGCCGCTGGACTTCGCGGTTCAGCTGAAGCATCGGGGTCAGAAGATCGATGGTGTCGCAGCGGTAACTTGCGCCGAGCCGGCGGCCGATCTCCGCGCATTTGGCGAGCGCATCGGCGCAACCGACCAGATTTTCGCCGTCCTGGACCATGGTTTCATCATAGGGAGTCGGCGAAAGAATGGTGACTTTGATGTTTTGGGCGGTCAATTGCCGGATCAGGGTTTCGAGATTGGCGTCGTAAGCGATGATTGCGGCGCGGCGGGCTTTCTCCAAGCCCGGCGTGATCGGCTTGACGCCGTAATTATTGCGCCCGATGTCATTCATCCCGAAGTGTATCAGCACCCGGGTCGGATGCGCGCTGACGACGTCCGCACTCAGGCGTTTCAGCGCGCCCGCGGCGCTGTCGCCGGAGAGGCCGCGATTGACGAATTCAAAGGTTTTCTCCGGATAGCGGGTGTAGTAATAGTCCCGCAGAAAAAGATGATACGTCCCCCCGTGAGTGATGCTGTCGCCGAAGAATACCACCCGGTCCTCGTTTTCAAAACCGGCCGCCGCCCGAAGCATGGTCGCCGCCAACATCAGAAGCGCGCAAAGCGCCGCCATTTTCCTGATCATACGCTGGAATCCTTTGTTTGATGTCAAGCCGCGGGAAACGCCCGCCGGGTCCGTCTGTGACGGCGGAGACCGGCGGGGCGGAACGCGGTCAGGAGATGGTCGAAGCGTCGAACTCCTCGATCTCCTCAAGCTGCTTGAGGCCGGTCAGAAAAGCTTCGCGCCGCGCTTCATTGGCGAGGCCGGCCGGACCGGTGATCACTTCGAGGTCGATTTCGCCGCCGCCGATGGTGCCTTCGAGACAGAACCCGAGTTCTCCGGCGAGGGAGAAAAAGCTGTTGAAGAAGCGGTCTTCGGCCTCCTCATTCATCGCTTTCAACTTGCCGCTGAGGGTAAAGCACAAATCGGTGAATTCTCCGACGCGGAGTTTTTTGCGCAAACGTTTTTTCATGATGTCAAACTTCCTTTCCGGGTTTGGTTTCCATTTCATATTCCTTGAGCCGCCGGTGCAAGGTCCGGCGGCTGATACCGAGCTCTCTGGCCGCCAGCGTCCGGTTTCCGGCACAGCGCTTGAGGGCGTCCATGATGAGTTCCCGCTCGCGCGCTTCCAGCGTCGGCGCGGCGGGGGCCGCGACCACCGGATACACCGGGCGGATCGCGGGCACGGCGCTTTCGCCGTGCAGAATTTTGTCGGGGACATCACCGATTTCGAGCCGGGAGCCGCGGGCCAGGACCACCATCCGCTCGATGCAGTGGCGGAGTTCGCGAATGTTGCCGGGCCACGAATAGTTGACCAGCGCCGCCAGCGCTTCCGGCGCAATCGCCCCGACCTGACGGTTGTTCTCCTCGGCCGCCTGGGCCATAAAGCGCTCGGCCAATGCCGGAATGTCCTCTTTGCGGTCGCGCAGCGGCGGCATGGTGAGCTGAATTCCGCCCAGCCGATAGTACAAATCCTCGCGGAAAGTGCCCGCTTTGACCATTTCGCCAAGGTCGCGGTGCGTGGCCGCCACCAGCCTGGCGTCGCAGGCAATCGGCTCATGGCCGCCGACCCGTTCGATGGTCCGGGTCTCCAGCACCCGCAGCAGTTTGACCTGGACCGAAAGTTCGATTTCACCGATTTCATCGAGAAACAGAGTGCCGCCGTCTGCCAGTTCAAAGCGGCCGCGCCGCATCTCGGCGGCTCCGGTAAAGGCCCCCTTTTCGTGTCCGAAAAGTTCACACTCAAGCAAATTCGCCGCCAGCGCCGCGCAATGTACCGGAATGAAGAGTCCCTTG
>JBFWIO010000302.1:0-4500 GCA_050255955.1 Victivallaceae bacterium | reverse complement strand
GCGTGATTATCGCGTTGCTGACCAGCTGGCTGGCGTTCACCATCATGATTGCGCAAATTCCTTATGCGGCGGCACAGGATGGAAATTTCCCGAGGGTCTTCACTCGTGAAAACAGCAAAAGCACACCATCGGTTTCATTGTGGGTTACCAGTTTCACTATGCAGTTGACCATGGTGTTTGTCTATTTTGCCACCAACGCATGGAACAGCATGCTCTCGATCACCAGTATCATGATTGTGCCGCCTTATATGGCATGTACGGCATATTTGTGGAAGCTCTGCCTGAGCGGGGAGTATCCGGCCGATGCTCCGGTGAAGAAAGCTTTTGCCTGGATTTACGGATTGTTTGGCACGTTGTTCTGCATTTGGATGCTCTATTCCGGCGGTCTCAATTATGTGCTTATGACTTTTATTTTCCTGGCCGCAGGCATACCGTTCTTTATTTGGGCCCGCAAAGACGCCAACAAAAAAGCCGGAACTCCCGAAGCAAAAATTTTCACCGGCAAGGAAATTATTGCAATAATCATCATTCTGCTGGCGGCACTCGCGGCGCTGATTTACATCGGGAGCGAAGAGTGGAAGAAGTACGAAACCAAAACTCCGCCGCACCGGGCAAAAATTTCCGAACTCAACAAGCATTTACCCAAGGCAGCCGAAGACAAAAAGCCGGAAGTAAAAAAGCAGGATTAGACGGGATAAAACGCACCGCATGAAAAAACAAGGAGAAGAAATGATCATGAACAAACCGATCAACAAAACATTCGCCGCCGGTAAGTGGATGCCCAGAGACCGCGAAACCCTTACCCGATGGATGGAAAAAATCATGGAGAAGGCGGAAAAGGACACCGGTCCATTGCTGCCGGTGGTGGAAAATTTCAAAAACTTCATTGAAAACGATGCCAAAGCATACATGTTTTTCAATCAAATGTTCGACGAAGTTCCGGAAAACCGCAAGACCACTCTCGTCGGAGTGCCTCAAGTGCGGGATTATCAACACATGCTTCGGCTTTTCAACGTGATCATGACTCACGCGCCGGAATTCAATGAAACCGGATTTGTCGGTTTCCCGTTCAACGCGATTCTGGACTGGTCGATGGCAACCACCGGCGGCTGGGCCGGATTCATCGATGAAAAAGTCAATGCTCATTTGAAAGTAATTCTGGACGCATGGGGCAATTTCCTCCGCTCTCCGGAAAGCACTTATGTGTTGAGCGATGACCCAAAGAGCGGCTGGTTCGGCGCCGATGCCCAAAAGGCACTCCCGAATTTCGCTCATGATTTCGTCTGTGATCCCTCCAAGCCGCATTACGGCTTCAAATCATGGGACGATTTTTTTGTCCGCGAGTTTCGCGAAGGTATCCGCCCGGTGGCTGAACCGGACAACGATGCCGTCGTCGCCAACGCCTGCGAATCCGCTCCTTTTGCGATTGCCGAAAATGTCCGGCTCCGGGATAAATTCTGGATCAAAGCTCAGCCCTACGCACTGCAATTCATGCTCAACGATGATCCGTGGACGAAGAAATTTGTCGGCGGAACGATCTATCAGGCGTTTTTGAGCGCGGAAAGCTATCACCGCTGGCACTCACCGGTTTCCGGCAAGGTGGTGAAAACCGCTATCGTGCCAGGCACTTACTATTCCGAAGCCCGCAGTGTCGGATATGATCCGGTCGCGCCCAATGATTCGCAGGGTTACATATCCGAATTAGCCACCCGCGGACTTATTTTCATCGAAGCGGATAATCCGGATATCGGACTTATGTGCTTTGTGGCAATCGGCATGGCTGAGGTCTCGACCTGTGATATTACGGTATTTGAAGGTCAGCACATCAAGAAGGGACAGGAAACCGGCATGTTCCACTTCGGCGGCTCGACGCACTGTCTGATTTTCGGACCGCATGTCAATATTGAGTTTGATTTGCACGGTCAAAAACCGGGAATTGACAGCTCGAATATCCCGATCAACTCCAAGATTGCCACTGTCGGCCCGAGAAAAAAATAACCCCGTCGGCCGCTGAAAAAGTATTTCGGCGGGATTGAACAAAACGCCCGGACATCAATTTGTCCGGGCGTCTTTTCTGTATGCCCGGCATGGGCGACAACTCAGGCATCCGCCCGAATTCCGGTTGCCCCG
This sequence comes from Victivallaceae bacterium, assembly GCA_050255955.1. Taxonomy (GTDB): domain Bacteria; phylum Verrucomicrobiota; class Lentisphaeria; order Victivallales; family Victivallaceae; genus JAVBUI01. The sequence continues at coordinate 2,370 of JBFWIO010000302.1, read as the reverse complement.
CCGTGACTTCGATACGGTTTCTCATGCGAATATCGGGCGTCAGCTCCATACCAAATCCGAACCCGACAGGAACAAAGCCGCCACGCTGCCGGTTCGGCTTCGGCCACCGACCGGAACCGGTGCGCAAAGCTCATGAGTTCGCGGTTGGGTGTTTGTATTGAAAAATCGGATTACAGTTGCATTCCGGCAACACAAGCGCTATAGTATCATGTACGGCAAAACAACATCCGTCCGCCCGGCAACTGGAGACCGGCAGCATGAACGACAATGCAATTCTGGAGAGCATCTCCGACGGGGTTTTCACCGTCGACCGGGAATGGCGCATCACCTACCTCAACACCTCTGCGGAGAAGATCATCGGGGTTGACCGCCGCGAGGCGCTCGGGCGGCTCTGCTGCGAAGTCTTCCGCTCCAACCTCTGCGAAGGAGCGTGCGCGTTGCGCAAAACCCTCGAAGCAGGCAAGCCGGTGGTCGACCTCGCCTGTACCATCATCGACAACCGCGGCAACCGGATCCCGGTCAGCATCTCGACCGCGGTGCTGCGCGACGGCAAAGGGCGGATCATCGGCGGCGCGGAGACCTTCCGCAACCTGAGCGATCTGGAGGGGCTCAAAAAGGAGCTTACCACCGCCGCCGGGGTCGGCAACCTGGTCAGCCGCAGTCCCTCGATGCGGCGGCTTTTTGAGCAACTTCCGGCGATCGCCGAAACCGGGTCGACGGTGCTGATCACCGGCGAAACCGGAAGCGGCAAGGATCTCCTCGCCCGCACCATTCATGCCGAGAGTCCGCGCGCCGGAGCGCCCTTCATCGCACTCAACTGCGGCGCGTTTCCGGAGACCTTGCTCGAATCCGAACTCTTCGGCTACAAACGCGGCGCGTTCACCGGTGCCGACCGCGACAAGCCGGGCCGCTTCGCGCTGGCCGAGGGCGGCACCCTTTTCCTCGATGAAATCGGCGAAATTTCGATACCGATGCAAGTCAAACTGCTGCGGGTACTGCAGGAGCGGAGCTACGAACCGCTTGGCGCGGTCAAAACCGTCAAAAGCAACGTCCGGATCATCTGCGCCACCAACCGCAAACTCGAGGAACTGGTTGCGGAGGGCATTTTCCGGCAGGATCTTTTTTATCGCATCAACGTGATCCGGCTGGAGCTGCCGCCGCTGCGCGAACGCACCGAGGACATTCCGTTTCTGGTCGAGACTTTCATCCGGCGCTTCAATCTGACCATGAACCGCCAAGTCGCCGGCGTTACCAGTTCGGTGCTGAAACAGCTCTCCGCCTACCGCTGGCCGGGCAATATTCGCGAACTCGAAAACCTGATCGAGCGTTCGATGGTCTTTTGCCGCAAAGAGCTGATCGAGTCCGGCGATCTCCCGCCCGAACTCGCCGCGGCGGCTCCGGGCCCGGCACTCGCCGGTCCGGCCACCGGAATCGAAAACGCGGTCAGGGAAACCGAGGCCCGCACGATTCTCGACGCCCTCCGCGCGTGCAACGGCAACCGCCGCCGGGCGGCCGAACGCCTCGGCATTCATTACGCGACTTTTTACCGCAAGGTCAAAAATCTCGGCATCGCGGTCGAACTGCCGGACGGCCGCCGCAAAGCAAAATAGCGTCGCTTTTCCGCAACGCTATTACAGCCCGCCCGCCGGCCGGAACCGGGATTCCGCCTCGGTTACAAGATGGCATGTTTGATGCTTCTCTTTCCTTGCCAACCCAGGAGAACACCGATCATGAAATGCGCCCTCACCATCGTGCCCGAAAACGGCCGGCTCTCGCCAATGTACGACGCGGCGAAACATCTGGTCATCATCGAATGCCGCCGTCGCGACGGAGGAGTTGCACAACAGGAGGAGTTGCCCGCCGATCCGGCCGAGCGTCTCGGTTTTTTCCGGGAAAAACGGATCGAACTTCTGTTCACCGGAGCGATTTCCAACCAGGACGCGGCCAATCTCGACCGGATCGGAATCCGGGTGGTAGCCTTCGCGGCGGGTGATTGGCGGGACGTCTGGGACGCCTGGAAAATGAGAGCCGAACTCAAGCCCTGTCACCTGATGCCGGGATGCTGTCGCCGCCGTTGCGGCCGGTCCAAAGGCGACTGATCAAACCGTAATGCTCACCCCGGCGTGACCGGGACGGACGATGCCGCCAAGTTCGGCACGCATCAAATCAATCGCGTTCTCGCCGGTGCAATGACAGGGAATCAGGAATTCGAGCTCCCAGGCACGGATTGCGGCGACAGTAACGGAGAGCCGCTCCGGCGAGGCGTTAAGCAAATGCAGTCCGCCGATAATCCCCCGGACGCGGTCGATCCCGCTCGCGTGCCGGATGGTTTCGACGGTGTTGACCAGTCCGGCATGACAGCAGCCGGCG
>JBFWIO010000301.1:0-4550 GCA_050255955.1 Victivallaceae bacterium | reverse complement strand
CAATTTATGATCGGGAGTCTTTATGAAAAAAATCACCATTGCGGCAGTTATGCTGCTGCTGGCGGCCGGAATGTTCGGCGGGGATGAGAAGATCGAGAAAAAACCGTCTTTGGGGGTGGAAACCGAAGTTTCCCAAACGGTTCCGGCAACCGAGTGTTATGTGCTGTTTTTGTCTGAAGTCTCCGCCGCCGGAGTGGTCGAGGCCAAGGAGAAAATCGACCAGAAATTGAAAAGTTTCACCGACGACGCCAAAAAAGAATTCCCCGGTCTCGAAATCGAAACCCGGACGGTCAACGTCGGCACCCGCGACTTCAGCTCGTACCGCGCCACCGAAAATCCATTTATGCCCACTGTTGCCCGGGTGCTCATTTGCACGCTCCCGCCGGATGAGTTGCAGGCGGCAAAACTCCTTGATTTCGGGGTCAAGGCCGGACTTGCGCCGTTCTGCGCCGCCGCCCGCGACGGTGCGTTCGGCGCGGTTTACTACGGGGTCAAAGCGCCGGAGAAAACGCTCGAAGCGCTCTATGCGAAGGTTGGCCGGGAGTTGCGGGCCAAGGCGGACAAACTCGCCGCCCTGCGCAACGGCAAAGCCGGGTTGATGCACTACATTTCATGCGGAACTCCCCGCGACAATAATTGGGAACTTCGCTTCAAGGACATCAAAGTCACCCTCCCCGCCGAATTCTGCGGTACCGACAAAGACCGGATCAAAGTCACGCTGCAGCTGCGCGGCGACTTCGAAATCGATCCGCTTGAGTCCGGCAAGTAAGCGACGGAAACACAATTTTATGCTCCGAACATTGATCGTATATATCGTTATTTCAGCAAGCATGCTCCCGGCTTTCACGTTGTTCGGAGAAGAAGCGAAAAGCGGGCGAACACCGTTTCCCGGACTTGACGTGGAAGTTTCGCAGACGGTCCCGGCAACCGAGTGTTACGTCCTGTTTCTACTGGAGCAACCCGGCGCATCCGTCTTTGAAGCACAAAAAGCGCTTGATGAAAGATACCGGGATTTCACCGCTGAAGTCAGCAAAGCATTTCCGGGAATTGCGGTGACCAGAGAGCGGGCTGATTCGGAGCCGCCCCCCGGCGCAAGGCCGCCGAAGCTCCGCCAACTCGTGCTATGCACCATCGATCCGGACGAATCAAAGGCGGCAAGATTGCTCGATTTCGGCATCGGCAAAGGCCTCAAGCCCTTTTGCGCGGCGGCTGACAACGGAACCTTTGGCGCGGTTTATTACGGGGTCGGGGACCCGGAAAAAACGCTTGCCGAACTGCTCCGGACCGGAACCCGGCAACTGCTGGAAAAAGCCGGACAATACGCCGCGATGCAAAATTGCGTGCTCGACCGGCAATCCTACATCGCGCACCGAATTTCCCCTGAAGAAAAATTGCGATTGAGCTACAACCGGGTAGTCATCACGCTTCCCGCCAATTTCTGCGGCAGCGACCCTGACCGCATCCCGATATCACTGACGGTCTATGGCAATTTTGAACTAAAACGCAAAAATTTGTAATTCCCCGTCATGATTGCATCCGGCATTTGATTTCCGCGCAATTACGGGGTGAATAACTCAAGGAAAAACTGATGAGAAAGCGCCTTTACAGCCCGGTGCTCGGCGCCCTGGTTTGTCTGGCCTGTGTCCGGACGTGCTCAATTGATATCCCGCCGGACGCCATTCTGGGAGGCGCACTCTATGTTCCGCTTGAACTTGAGAACGATCATGCCGAATATTCGTTCAAGCAAAAAGTAATTCTGAATCGCCCGCTTCGCTGCTCTCTGACGCCATATTATGTGGTGACCGACAAGCACCTTGGAAGTCTGGTCTGGCAGTTGCTTGCAGACAAAACTGCGAATGCCAACAAGGGCAAAGATTGCATCGTAATTCCCGCCGGTACGGAAATCATTTTGACGCGTTTTTTTGCAGCCGATGACAGTTGGCCGTTGGAAAAAACTGCCACCCGAAATGAGAACTACTTTTTATGCGCATACATTCCATCCCGCCCCGATCTTCAATATATCCCGGCATATTTCATGGGCCACAACGGCACGCTCGAACCTTTCCCGTGGGATTCAGAAGTGAAACTGCCGCCACCGGGAACATTCCGCCCGCTCGATATCGAAAAACTATTCCCCGGCGGAAAATGGGAATATGCACGAAAACAAAAAATGTACAGGGCTTCGCTGCCTAAAAACAGCATCGAAAGCAAGTAATATCCTTCAAAAAAACACCAGACAACAAAGACCTTGTATTGATTCTCAAAAAAATATTTAAACTGGAATTTATATGAAGTTATTCACCATATTTTCCGCCCTGATGCTGCTGGCCTGCGCGGTGTCGGGCGCGGCAGTGCCGACAGGCAAAAAAGCGACCGTTTCGGTGAGGATCGAACATCAGGAGGCCGTCCCCGCCAGTACAAGTTACGTGCTTTTCCTGGTCGAGAGTTCCGCACCGACGTTCATCGCGGCCAAGGCGGCGGTCGATGACCGTTTGAAGCGCTTCCAAACAGAGGCCCAAGCGGCGTTCCCGAACATCGGCTTCATGGTCATAGCGGCCGGAATCGGCGACCGTGACTCCGATTCAATCCGCAACCGGGAGACGCCGGTCACGCCGACTTATGCCAAAGTGCTGCTCTGCAAGCTTCCCCCCGATGAAGCGCAGGCGGTCAAACTGCTGGATTTCGGGGTCAAAGCCGGGCTCACCGCCTGCTGCGTCACCTCCCTCGGCGGAGCCGCCGGGGCGATCCATTACGGAGCCGAAGATTCCGCCGAAGCGGAGGCCCGGCTCCTCCCGGCGGCGATGCGCAAACTGCAAGCCGAAGCGGAAAAACTTGCCGCGCAGAAAAACCGCAAAATCGGAAAAATGTGCGACTTCGAAAAAAAGTTTTTCTCGCCCCAATGCTGGCCGCTGACCTTTCGTGAAACCGTCATCAAACTTCCGACGGAGCTCAACGGCACCGATCCCGGCCACATTCCGGCATCTTTGACGCTTTATGCCGAATTCGAACTTGTGCCGAAGGATTGATCGCATGAAAAACTATCTGCTTCATCCTTTTTTCAACCCTGTCGCCAGTTCCACCAGTGCCGGGGATTTGGTCTGATACTCAGCCATAGACAATCACGCCTTCTTGGTTACCGTTCCAATTTCAGATCTTGACTTCGAGCTCGACCACGCAGACGTGTTTGAGGATGCCGCCGTCATGCTGCCGCCGGAAATCGGCCTGACTAAAGGTGATGGCGCGGATTGGAGGCGCGAAAAGGGGAAGTTCCGGCGGCGCAACCGGCATTTGCCGCACGATTTTGTCAAGCGATTCGAGCAAACGACTCCGCTCGCGAAAGCGCAATTCAAGCGTAATTGCATAGGAACGGCTGAGGCAATCATTACCACCGGTAATCCGGTCGAGACGACAGCCCAGACCATCCCCATCCGCACCGAGTCCGCCGCGACAAGCTCCGCCGTCGACAAGCGCACCGAAATAGAGCGTCAAGGCACGCTCCAACTCCGCCGGGTCAACCGCCGGAATCGCCATCGCGCCCTTGGGAACAATCGCGGGAAGCGTGGTCGCATCCGCGAACAGCCGCAGATCAAGCAAAATCGATGCTTCGTAAAAATTGCGCTGCCACTGCTGAACGAGTTGCAGCTCGGCCATGCCGGAGAACGTAAGCGAGAGGATATTGAGGGCGCCGCCGTCAAAGGTTAGCCGCCGGTTTTCCAGCGGCAGCATTGCGAGCAGGCGGTCGAGGCGGAGCGCGAGGTCGCTTTCGAGCAGACTCCGCATCGAAATGGCGAGCTGGAAGCGCCGGGCGCGGCGCGGGAGGTCGGGCATCGAGCCGGTTACCCTGATGCCGCCGCCGGGTTCGGCGAAGCCGACGATGCCGGGATGGAAAAAGCCGTCACCGGCAGCGCTGTTGAGAATCCGGCAGAGCCCCTCCTCGACGCCCGCCGCGTGGAGACTGGCGAGCGCGGCGCGGAGCGCTTCGGCGGCGGCGCGCTCGGCGTTTTCATCGGCGGCAATGCCAAAGGTGCCGGCGGCGAAGTCGAGCGTCCAATCGATTTCGAGCCGCCCGGCCAGCCAATGGTCGCGATGCTCAAACGTGACCGTCCCGGCGTTCTCGATCGCGGTGAAAAAAATCTCCGCGCCGTCAATCGCGACGGCTTCGGGGCAAGGCAGCGGCAGCATCGCCGCCAGCCGTCCGAAGCGGTCGCGGAAAGCGGCGGGGGCGCTTGAATTCCCGGCGAGCACGGCTTTGCCGGCGACCAGATGGGGTTTCTCGGCGACCGGGGCGGCGAACCGGGTCACCTGCAGCCGGATGTCCTCGATGCCGTCCGGCAGCGGGCCGCGGCCGATGACAAGTTCGCCGTCGAGCGTGCCGAGCCGGGCGGCGAGCGCTTTTTCGACGGCGGAGAGCAGCAGTTCGTGCCGGTTTTCGAGAACTTCGGCGGTTCCGACCGGGGGAAAGTATGAGTAATCCATGACAAATCGCCTCCTGAGTGTTTTTTTCAAGCGAAAATTGTCAACAAGGGATTTGTCTTTCGGTTTGGGTTATG
>JBFWIO010000300.1:0-4587 GCA_050255955.1 Victivallaceae bacterium | reverse complement strand
CCGCTGGCTCATGCGCCTCGCATACGGATTTCGGGACGTTGCCTATCTCAAATTGAAGATATTTCAGCTACCCTCAATTCAACCTCAGAAAGAGCTCTGATTTATGGCTCAAAACGGAGAAGAGGCGATTTTTTTAGAGGTACTTCCCGAAAAAGGCTTTTGACTTGTTGCCGCCCCAGCCGTGTTCGCCGGGGAAAAAGTCGAGTTCGAGCTTGTCGGCGGCTCCGGCGGCGCGGTAAATCCGCTCAAGTCCGCGGTAACACTTCATCGAACTTCCGGCGGTGAAACAAGTGTCGTACGCTCCGATGTCGATCAACAGCGGCAGCGGCGCGAGCAATCCCTGCAAATCGGGGAGATCGACCAGTTTGAACAACCCCGGCGCGACTTGCATCCCGCAGTAATTGAAATCGCGGAAGCCGAAAATCGACCAGAGATCGCTGTAGCAGATAATCTCCGCCGCCTTGAAGCGGGAATCGCAAAAAGCCGACCAGAGACACATCGTCCCGCCGCCGGAGAGCCCCATCACCCCCAGCCGGTCCGGATCAACGCCGGGGAGTCCGGCGACGAAATCGGTCGCCGCCATCCCCTGCGCGATATTCATCGAGAGCGAAGTCATCCCGAGCATGGTGGCATTGAGGTAAATAAGGTTGCACCAGTCGCGGCCGGATGCGTTGTTGAAGTGATTCGGCTTGTTGGCGTCATTGCGTTCGCCGAAGCCCATCCAGTCGATCGCGTAGGTGACGAATCCGGCCTCGGCCATCTGCCGCCCGTAGTCGTAGTTGTGGGCCTCGATCGCGGCACGGAGCTCGGGAGAGGAGGCATTGCCCATCACCGGCTCCTTGCCGAAGGGCCCGTGGCCGTGGCAGCAGAGGATCGCCGGGCGCTTGCGCGACTCCGGGCGTTCGGGGTAGGCCACCGCCACCGTCGCCGAGATGAATTCGCCGACTTCGATCATCCAGCGCTGGTGAAAAATGCCGTTTTCATCCCATTCGGCGACCAGTTCGGGCTCGGGCGAAACTTTGGCGGGGAAGTCGCCCAGCGTGGCAAGCACCCGGGGTTTGACCTCGGCTTTCCAGTCGGCAAACGAGTGCTCGCGGGCGTCAAAGGCGAATTGCGGCGGATGCGCTTCGGCGAGGCGGCGGAACATTAGTTGCGGACTCAGGTTTCTCGAAGCCATGTACATTATCCTTTTTGATTGAACTCGCGGACCGCGTCGAACATCGCGGCGATATTCCCGATCGGAGTTTTGGCCTGAATATTGTGAACGCTGTTGAAAACGAAGCCGCCGCCTTCGCCGAAGATCCGGCAACGCTCAAGCACTTGGCTTTTGACCTCGGATGGGGTGCCGAAAGGCAGCACCTTTTGAGTATCCACCCCGCCGCCCCAGAAAGTCATCTTGCGCCCGAAGCGGCGTTTAAGCTCGACTGGGTCCATCCCGGCGGCCGAGCACTGAACCGGATTGAGGATGTCGAATCCGGCCTCGACGAAACAGTCGATGAGCGGCATGACCGCGCCGCAGGAGTGCTTGAAGACCTTCCAGCCGGTCTCGGCGTGGATGTAGTCGGTCATTTGCCGGTAATAAGGCAAATAGAGCTCACGGAACGTCTCGGCGTTGCAGAAGGTTGAAATCTGAGTGCCGAAGTCGGTGCCGCAGAGGAAGAGTACGTCGATGTCCTTGCCCGCGGCGCGATTGAGTTTTTTGAGGTTTTCGATGGCGATTTCGGTCTGGCGCGCGAAGACGCCTTTGACGAAATCGGGGCGGAGCAGGAGCGACATGTACCACTCGGCGACGTCGCGGATGCCTTTGGGCGCCTTGAGCTGGGTCGCCGGCACCAGCGCGATGTCGCCGAGCGCGGTGCCGGGCCCGCCGCAGGCCACCGCCCGTCCGGTGGCGGCGGCTTCGCGGCAGCTTGCGGCGATCTCGCCGATTACCGCGTCGGAGAGCACGGTGAATTCCTCAAGATTATCCTCGATGCTGGGATTGTCCTCGTCAAAGGGCTGCTGCCGGATGATCGCGTCAAAGAAAAAACCGCCCGCGGTCAGCCGCGCCGACGGGCCTGCCGCACGATCGCCCCCGGGATAGACCGCGATCGAACCGTCGGGCTCGGCGGTGAATTCGGTATCGGCGGCGATCAGCACCTCCTGGCCCCACGGCGTCCGCCACGGTTTCCAGGCGGTATTGAGGTTGCCGAACATGGTTCCGCGCGGCATCGCCGGCACGGTGTCGATTCCCAGCACGGCGGCGAGGTCGTCATCGACCCAGCCGAGCATCTGGAACGGCTCGTGGATTCTGACCGGCCGCTTCTCGAGTCCGTAATACTCGCGGAGTTTCTCGACGATGCTCGCATGAATCCCGGTCACCGCGGTCGCCCCGAAGTCAACCGGAATGCGGTCGGGTTGCCGGAAATTCAAAGCATTTTTCACCCGTTCTCTTGACGTCATTGTCTTCTCCAAGTTTGGTTCGGGGGACTTCCTGCCCGCCGCAGAGCGCGTTCCGCAGTCAGGGCGGCCCTCAGCCGCACCCCATCCCGATTTTATGCCGGGGCAAAAATTTGTTGCCAGCCCCTTGTTGCTCCCCAATGGCGCATTATTCTCCCGTTTCAGAAAGAGACATAACCGCCGACTGACCGGAGCGCTGCATCGCATTGCTCGCGGCTCTTGAGATTATTATATCACATTTCAGTGATTTTTCTTGTTCTTATTTATTTTTTTTTGCTCCCGGCTGTCTTTTCCTTGCAAAAAGCCAATCATTCACTAACCGAATGCTAACATTTGCGGGTTATTGTAGAGCCGATTTCAAAAGTATTTGCGGATGATGAAACAATGATCGCCGATGGCCGACGCCGTCCGGCATTGAGCGGCTTTACCCTCAGCGGTAAAGCCCGATGTGTCGGACAAGTCGGACGCGGCGAGCGTTTTTCAGCGCCGCAAAGAGTTTTGAAATTGGCTCTGTATATTTCATAAACAACCGAAAGGGACTTTCATGCAGACGAGACAGGATCGACTTCGCCGCGAGCTCTTTGATATTCAAAAACAGCTTGTTGAGCTTGATCGCGAAGGCGAGACGTCGGGGAAGCTCAAAAAAGATTTTGCCAAACTCTCCGAACGGCGCAACAGGCTCGAAGAAGAGCTGATCGACGAAATCGTCGCCGCTGAAGACCCTTACCGCGCCGACGCCTGGGACGGCTTCAAACAGGGGCTGGTCAAGTCTCTCAAATCTTTTGAGAAATCACTCAAAAAAAGCACCGGAAGAAAAAAATCCGAACCGTCGCTCGTTGACCGTTCGCTCAAAGTCCTGACTGTCAATCCGTATCTTGCATGGAGTCTGGCACTGCTGATGGTTTATTTGCTGCTGCTTGCGGTCGGCTGTCTCGGCGGCGGCTTCAAGTGGATCGCGGGCGGCACCGAGGGCGCAAAGCAGCTTTTTGACTTCGCGACCAATCCATTCATGGGGCTGATCGTCGGGATGCTCGCCACCGCGCTGATCCAGTCGAGCTCGACCACCACCAGCATCATTGTCGCGCTCTGCGCGGCGGGAATGCCGATTGAAGCGGCGATCCCGATGGTGATGGGGGCGAATATCGGTACGTCAGTGACTAATACATTGGTCAGTCTCGGACACATCGGCAACCGTGCCGAGTTCAAGCGGGCGTTTTCGGCGGCGACGGTTCACGACTTCTTCAATCTGCTCGCGGTGGCGATCTTCCTGCCGCTGGAAATCGTGTTCCATCCGCTTGCGAAGCTCTCGGGATGCCTCACGGATCTCCTATATGGCAGCAATGTCGCCGACATGAGCAAGCTCAATCCGCTGAAATTCATCCTCTCGCCCGCCGAAAAAGGTATGCAAACGCTGTTCAAAATGCTTCCGGTTCACGACAAAGTCGCGGCGTTTCTCTTCATCCTCTTCGGGCTCTTCCTGATTTTCTGCTCGATCCTGATGCTCGGCAAGATTCTCCGCGTGATGATGACCGGCCGCGCCGAAAAGCTCTTCCACGCGGCGGTCGGCCGTTCGCCGCTGGCCGCCATCGCCAGCGGAATGGGAATCACCGTGCTGGTGCAGTCGAGCTCGACCACCACCAGCCTCATCGTGCCGCTGGCCGGAGCCGGGGTGATGACGCTGCCGCAAATTTACCCCTTCACACTCGGCGCGAATATCGGCACATGCGTCACCGCGCTGATGGCGGCGATGGCGATCACCGGCGCGGGAGCGGCTCCGGCGTTGCAGATCGCGCTGGTGCATTTTCTATTCAACACCCTCGGAGTGGCGCTGATTTACGGCATCCGGCTGCTGCGCAACCTCCCGCTTTACTTCGCGACAGTGCTCGGCAAAGTCGCGGCGGAACACAAATCGCTGGCGCTGATCTACATCATCGGCGTCTTCTTCGTCCTCCCCGGCGTATGCCTCGGCGTCTACAAGCTCTTTGAGCCCGCCAAGGAAATTCCCCAACACGAAGTCTGCCCGACCTGCGGCAGACAAAAATAAACGCTCTCCCGAAATCGGCGGCGGCCGCCCGACTTGCCCGGCAAGATCAACTTGCCCGGCAGTCCGGCGGCCGCAGTTTTACGTTGCTTGCATGTTGCATGAAA
>JBFWIO010000299.1:0-4588 GCA_050255955.1 Victivallaceae bacterium | reverse complement strand
ACGTGACTGAGGGATCGACGACAGGCAAGGCGCGAGATTTTCCGCGCTTCAACGCAAAAAAAAACACCGCCTCCGGCAGAGGCTGATCATCCCTACGGAGACCGGGAGGTCCGCGCCGCCGACATGCGGGACGCGGCCCCGTTCGATTTCCAACGGGATGAACGTGAGGAGTCCTCTGACCGGAGGCGGTGAAAAGCCCCCCGAAAAAAAAGATTGCAAAAAACCGTTTACTATAGTTTATGTTGCATTGATGCAAAAGTCAAATAAACCATGAAAAAAAATGATTTATTTGTGGTTAAAATCACATTTTGAGCGGGATTTTATCTTTAAAATTTATTTACCGTGCAATTTCCGATACTCGCTCGGCGCAATCCCGAGCCGCTTGCGAAATGAGTTGGAGAAGTAATATTGGTCTGAAAAAGCGAGGATCACAGCGATTTCCTTGATCGAGAGATGCGTGTACTTGAGCATCCGCTCTGCCGCTTCTATCCGCTTGGAGGTCAGATAGTCATAAGGAGTCTGGCCAAAGGCGGCGCGAAAACGGCGGATCAGATGGGCGTCGGACAGGTGCTTGCCTGCCGCATAATCAGCCAGTACGAATTTACGTTCAACAGAGCCGTCGAGCGTTTTTTTCAGCTCCTCGACCGCCGGCGGCACCGCCAGCTCCGGCAACGCGCCGAGTGCGGCGCAGGCGGCGACAAACTGATGAAAGATCACCGCGCTCTGGCGGTTGCGGGCCGTCCCGGCATGGCCGAGATTCAACATCGCGTCAAAGAAATTCCGGAGTTGCGGCACCCGGTCGAGCGAATAGATCTTGTCCACTCCGTAAATGGCAAACAAATACTCCATCAGCTCGCCGTCGACCACCACGCAGAGCTTGTGCCAGGGGTCTTCGCGCACCGGCCAATAGCGGTGATTGCTGTGCTTGTGGAGAAAATAGATGCCGTCCTTTTGCGGTGCGAAGCTCTCGCCGTTGATTTCGAGGAAGCCGCCGCCACGAGTGATGTACTCGATCGTGCACACCTCATAATCGGCGCGCTCGATCACCGGCGTCCGGGACTCAGCCACGATCCTCGCGGTGTTGAGAAGCTCAAAGGGAAACTTTTGGCGATCCTGCTCAACAGTCAATTTTACACATTCTCCGTTTTCTTTTCCGCATCGCTTTTTATGGAAAAATCCATCAATCAACCTTGATCTTCGGAGTTGATTTATTACATTATACTATAAGATTCCACAAAATGCAAGGAGGAAATCGTCATGAAAACCTTTAAAGTCGGCCTGATCGCCACCGGCGGCCGCGGACGCAACTGCCACCAGGCCCACCAGCCGGACAAGGGCTTCGAAATCGTCATCGGAGCCGACATCAACCCGGCGGCCAATGAAGCCTTTCTCAAGGAGTTCCCCCACGCCGACGTGACCACCGACTACCGCGAAGTCCTCAAGCGCAAAGACGTCGATGTGGTCTGCATCTCCACCCCCGACTTTCTCCACGAGGAGATGGCGGTGGCCGCGCTCGAAGCGGGCAAGGCGGTTTTCCTCGAAAAGCCGATGGCGATCACCATCGAGGGCTGCGACCGGATTCTCGCCACCGCGATGAAGACCGGCTCGAAACTCTTCGTCGGCCACAATATGCGTTACTTCCCGGTGGTGCTCAAGATGAAAGAGATCATCGACTCCGGCGTGATCGGCGAAATCAAGGTCGGCTGGTGCCGCCACTTCATCAACTACGGCGGCGACGCCTATTTCCGCGACTGGCATTCGGAACAGAAGAACACCACCGGGCTTCTGCTCCAGAAAGGCGCCCACGATATCGACGTGATGCACTATCTCATGGGAAGCTATACCCGGCAGGTGGTGGGCATGGGCATGCTCTCGGTTTACGACAAATGCGAACGCCGCAAGCCGGAAGACAAGGGTTGCGCCGCCTTCAACAACGAACAGTGGCCGCCGCTGGAGCAGACCGGCTTCTCGCCGGTGATCGACGTCGAAGACCACGCCATGATCATGATGCAGCTCGAAAACGGCGCCCAGGCAAGCTACATGCAGTGTCATTACACCCCGGACGCCGAGCGCAACTACACCTTTATCGGCACCAAAGGCCGGGTGGAGAACGTCGGTGACTACGGCCAGTGCGAAGTCCACGTCTGGACCCAGCGCGGCCCGCGCAAGACGCCGGACATCATTTATTCGCTCAAGGAGATCACCGGTTCGCACGGCGGTTCCGACCCTGCCACCGTCGGCAACTTCCTCGACTTCGTCCGCGACGGGGCCAAAACCAACTCCAATCCGATCGCCGCCCGCAACTCGGTCGCCGCCGGGGTGCTCGGCCACAAATCGATGCGCAGCGGCTGCAAACCGCAGGCAATCCCGCCGCTCGATCCCAAACTGGTCGAATACTTCGTCAACGGCCAGAAGAAAAAGAAGAAGTAAGTTCCAATACCGCCTCCCGCCGGCAACCTGATGCCGGCGGGAGGTTTTTGGCATTGCTTCCCTTTTGTCGGTTATGAGAATCAAAACTTCGGGAGAAAATTCATGGAAGAGCAGAACACCGTCCTCGCCTCAACCGAAAAACCACCCGAGCCGGGTTCGCAAATCAATCCCGCCGGTGAACTCGATATCAGGAAAATCGGTCAATGGTTCTGGCAGGGAAATCCCTTTTATCTGGTCAGCGCGGCGCTGGCGCTCTACGCTTCGACGATCCTCTTCAACACCGAAAACATCTGGATGGAAACCGCGGTGCCGGTGGCGATTCTCGCCGGCTACACTGCGCTCTGCGCGGCGACGGTGACGTTCATCGTCCGGCGGGGACAAGTCTGGGACGATGCGCGCTCCCTCCTCTTCATCATTCTCGCGCTGCCGCTGGCGCTTTCGGCGAGCCTCGATGACAAAGTGATCGACCGCCCGGAAGTCAGCACGGTATGGATGGCGGGAAGCCTCGCGGTGGTCGGCGTCCTGATCCATCTGTCCAAAAAAGGACTTGGCATCCATTTCAGCCGTGGCACCGAATGGACGTCCTCGCTGCTGTTAGGGCTTTTCTTTTTCTACCCCCTGATCCTGTCACAACTGCTGCGCTCGAATCCCGCTTTGCCGGAACGGGCGATCCGGGGGATTGCGCTATTTCCTCTGGCGGTGGCGGTGCTGTTGATGCCGCTGCTGCGCCAAATCCGCGACGGTAAACTTTGGCAAGAAAACGGCACTCCGTGGCCGCGGATCACCGAATGGCTCTTCGGTATTTTCATTTTCGCAGCAATGATCCGCACCTATTTATTCTGCATTTCCTTTTACGGCGGACGCGGTGTCGGCGGGTATCGGCAGATGGAAACAGGATTCGGAATATGGTTGCTGATGCCCATTTTCGTCGCAGTACTAATGCTTGCGATCGAACTCTCGCTGCGGACCGGCAAACGTCCACTCTGGTGGCTCTTTCTCATCTGCGGCACGGCCCTGATGCTGATCATCAGCCCGGCCCCGCAAATCAGTCTCAGCCGCGCCGAACTGGTGTTCTTCGTCGCAGTATGGGGCGGGGCTTCACGATTTCTCCCTTTTTGGCTGGGTACCGCAATACTCTGGAGTTATCTCAGTTGGCGCCGGGAGCACAAAGCATGGCTTTTTGCCGCGCTATCCTGGATAATGGCCCTTCATCTTGTAACCGATTTCGGCAAAGTATTCCGCGATCTGAGTTCGGGCAATCTCCGGCTGGCGGGAGCTGTTTGTGCCATATTGGCGGTCGTCGCCCTGGCATTACTGGCATACCGCGTCCGCCGGGTCGAGACGCTGCTTTTGTTTTTGCTTGTACTTTTTGGCGGCGGTACGATTTACGCACACCATTGTCAGTCGCTTCCCCGCTTTCCGTATCTGCTGATGCTGGCGTTGAACGCGGCGCTGCTGGTCGCAGCCTACGTCTACCGAAACCGGAAACTCGAAATAGCGGGCTTGTCCCTCATCACCATCCTGATGCTGCCGGCGGTGATCTGGTGCGCGAAAGATCCCGCGTTGCTGGAGGGTGTTTACATCATCGTCATTCTCGGCGGCACCGCACTCTTCTGGCGGCACGGATTCAGGGCACCACTGGTGGTTCAAATGCTGATGCTGCTGGTCTGGCTAGTCTGGGTGGTCACCGTGAAACTTAACGCGCTGCCGTGGCGCGGAGCCGGAGTCATTTTCGTCAGCTTGGTTTTCTTCGCAACCGCTTTTGCCATCAGCGCAATCAAGGGCGGCATCTGGAAGAAAAAACCTTAACTTCGCAGCGGCCTTGCCGCAGTCGGCTTCTCCCCGGCAAAGGCGGCGGGGGCGGCGGCGAGGAAGCGCTGCAAATCTGGGAAGGTCGTCAGGTGCGACGCTCCGGCGCGGAAGACGCCGTTGAAGCCGCGGCCGCGGAAGTAGTCGTGGACGATCTTGCGGGCCATCCGCATCGCCGATTCCTCGCCGTAGAGTTCGATCATTTCGACGACGTGACGATCGACTTCGGCCACCAGCTCGGCCACGGTCGGCGGGACGAAGCTGTCGCCCTCAATGATTTCGCGGACAAGCCACGGGTTGCCCATCGCACCGCGGGCGAGCATCAGGGCGGTGCAGCCGCTCTCGCGGC
>JBFWIO010000298.1:0-4621 GCA_050255955.1 Victivallaceae bacterium | reverse complement strand
GACTGCATGTGCCGCGAAGCCCTCCAGAACGCCCACTTCGCCCTCTACGACATCGACCCCGCGCGCCTGCGCGAATCCGAGCTGATGCTCTCGGTGATCAACAAGAATATCAACCAGAACCGCGCCAAAATCACCACCCACTGCGGCGTGCGCGCCCGCAAAGCCGCCCTCCGCGGCGCCAGCTTCGTCGTCAACGCCATCCAGGTCGGCGGCTACGAGCCCTCCACCGTGATCGACTTCGACGTGCCCAAACGCTACGACCTGCGCCAGACCATCGCCGACACCCTCGGCATCGGCGGCATCTTCCGCGGTCTTCGCACCATCCCCGTGATGCTCGACTTCGCCCGCGACATGGAGGAAGTCTGCCCCGACGCCTGGCTCCTCAACTACACCAACCCGATGTGCATCCTCACCGGCGCCATGCTCCGCGCCACCCCGATCAGAACCGTCGGCCTCTGCCACAGCGTCCAAGTCGTCGGCGAAGCCCTCCTCCGCGCCGCCGGAGTTCACGAAGAATACAAAGATAAACTCGTCCGCACCAAAGTCGCCGGCATCAACCACATGGCCTGGCTCCTCGAAATCGCCGACGCCGACGGCCGCGACCTCTACCCCGAACTCAAAAAACTCGCCTTCAAACGCCTCGACGCCGCCCGCCGCGCCAAAAAAGCCGAAGATAAACACGGCGACATGGTCCGCGTCGAAATGATGCGCAAATTCGGCTACTACATCACCGAATCCAGCGAACACAACGCCGAATATACCCCCTACTTCATCAAAAGCCTCTACCCCGACCTCATCGCCGAATACAACATCCCCCTCGACGAATACCCGAGAAGATGTATCAACCAAATCGCCTCCTGGAAAAAACAATATCAGGAACTCTCCTCCGACCCCAAACTCGGACACACCCTCTCCCATGAATACGGCTCCGGCATCATGAACGCCATCGTCACCGATACCCCCTACAAAATCGGCGGCAACGTACTCAATACCAGCCTCATCACCAACCTCCCCGGCGACTGCGTCGTCGAAGTCCCCTGCCTGGTCGATGGCAACGGCGTCCAAGGCGTCGCCGTCGGCGCCCTCCCGCAACAGTGCGCCGCCCTCAACCGCACCAACATCAACGTCCAACTCCTCACCATCGAGGCCGCGCTGACCGGCAAAAAAGAACACATCTACCAAGCCGCCATGCTCGACCCCCACACCGCCGCCGAACTCTCCATCGACGACATCGTCGCCATGTGCGACGACCTCATCGAAGCCCACGGCGACATGCTCCCCCAATACAAATAACCCCACAAACAAAACCACTCCGGCGAATCGGGGGAGAGAGCAAAAATTTTAAGGAAATTTTTTCTCCCTCCCCCGTACCCCCTCCTTCTTTTCAAACCTTTTTATGTCCGGCGCTTTTTCTTTTTTGCGATGCAAAAAAGAAAAAGCGCAGTACGTAAAAGTTTTTGTAAAAGATGAGGGGGTACGGGGGAGAAGAAAGAAACTTTTTATAAAAAGTTTTGTCTTTTTCCCCGATTTTCCGGGGTGGTTTGTTTTTGGGGTTATTTGATGTCTTTGAGGCGGAAGGTGATGATTGAGAGGAGGAGGAAGACGGCGATGTAGCCGGAGAGGGAGACGAGGTTGGATGTGAGTCTCATGTAGGGGATTTCGGCGAGGTGGAAGACGAAAGCGCCGTCCATGGTATTGGAGATGAGGTAGGGTCTGACTACGGCGGTGAAGGGGAGTTTATCGACGATATAGCAGACGAAGTAGAAGGTGATGCATCCGACGGCGGCGGCGGTCATTCGGTCGAAGCAGCTGGAGAGGAAGAGTCCGACGCTGCCGAGGGCCATGGTGGAGAAGCTGAAGTAGACGAGACTCCAGCAGTAACCGGAGAGGGCTTCGGGGATGGTGGCGATGGCGAAGTCGTTGCCGAGGACGTAAGCTTCGAGGAACACCAGCTGGGTTTGTGAGATGCCGAAAAAGGCGATGCCGACCAGGATCATGATGATGCCGAAGTAGAGCGAGTAGGCGGCGACGACGAGGTAGATGGCGAGGAATTTCGAGATCACCAGTTTGGTGCGTGAGCGTCCGCGGGCGAGCAGCAGTTTGAGGGTGCCTTCCTGGATTTCGCCGGCGATGCAGTCGCCTGCCAGCGTCGAGACGAGGATCGGCATCACGATGAGGAAGGTTGGCACCAAGGCGGCGCGGGCGAAGAACAGTCCGTCGGCGTAGTCGGCGATATTCTGGAAGTCGATCGGCGATTTGCGGTCGAGTGCGTCGAGCAGGAATTTGCCTTTGGAAAGTTTGAAGCTGACAAAGCAGAGCAGCACCAGCAGCATGTGTCCGGCCGCCGCGATGTAGGTTTTCTTCTGCGAGGCGATTTTCATCAATTCGTATGCGGTCATACGCAGCATATTATTTTTTCCCCTCTTCGGCGGTGACTTCCAGAAAATAGGATTCGAGTGAACGTTTGTGGAGGGCGAGGGTGATCACCGTCAAGCCGCGTGCCGCCAGCAGGCGGTTGATTTCGGCGCGGCAATCGGTTTCGCACTCGACCAGCCAGCCGTCGCCGTCCGGGGCCGGTTCGCAGCCCGATACCGGGAGGGCGGAAGCGGCGAGAAGCGGCGGGATGGCGGTGTTGTCGCCGGCGACTTCGAGCCGGATCGCCGGGCGGCTTGAGAGGAGATCGCCGAGTTTCCCTGCCGCCGCGAGTTTTCCGTGTTTGAGGATACCGATATCGGTGCAGATTTGTTCAACTTCGCCGAGCATGTGGCTGGTGACCAGCACGGTCACGCCGTATTCGCGGTTGTAGTCGCGGATCAGTTCGCGGATCTCGACGATCCCCGCCGGGTCGAGCCCGTTGGTCGGCTCGTCGAGGATGATCAGCTCCGAATCCGGCAGCAATGCGAAAGCGATCCCCAGCCGTTGTTTCATGCCGGTCGAAAAGGTACGCACCTTTTGATCCAGAAACGGCGTCATGCCGACGAAGTCGATCACTTTGGCGAGTTTCGCGCAGTATGCCTTGCCGCTTCCGCCGGAGAGCAGATTCAAATTGTGGCGGGCGCTCAAGTCGGGGTAAAAGCTGGGAAATTCGATCACCGCGCCGACCCCGGCGAGCGCTTTTTCGCTGTCTTCGGCGACATCGACGCCGTGAATCAGCACCCGTCCGGAACTGGGGGCGATCAGCGAAGTGATCATTTTGAGCAAGGTGCTTTTGCCGGCGCCGTTGGGCCCGATCAGGCCGAAGACCGCTCCCGGCTCAATCGCAAAGGAAACGTCGTTGACCGCCGCGAAGGAGCCGAAGCGTTTGACCAGGTTCTCACTGCGGAGCAAGCTCATTATTTGCGCTCCAGGTGATTGCTGACATGGCCGCCCGGATAGAGGAAGTTGCGGCTGGTCTCTTTGCCCTCTTCGCCGTGAAAGGTGTCGTAGTCGTAGAGCACCGGGATGTTGATTCCGAGCAGTACGAATTTCTTTTCGTCGAGCGGCAGGCCGTTGATGTTGGCGACCGAACCCCATTCATAGCTCGACTTTTCTTTGCGGAAAAAGTAGCCGTCGGGGTCGCCGGGGCATCTGAAGACATTCTTGGAATCACTGAGGAACGGCAGCAACGTTTCGGCGATGCCGGGCAAGCCGGCTTCGTTGACCGGCGGATTGGACGGGCGCATGGTACAGTACGGCAAACAGAAGCGGTTGGTCTCGACATACATGTTGAGCCCCAGCGAAATCTGGCGCAAATTGCCGGCGCAGGCGGCCCGCTGGCCCGAAATCCTCGCCCGGTTGACCGCCGGCAGCGCAATCCCGGCCAGGATTGCGATGATCGCAATCACCACCAGAAGCTCGATCAGAGTAAAATGTCTTCTCATCAAATTTTCTCCAGGCAATGGTTACAACGACCGCAGCGACCGCACCCAGTAATTGATTGCCGGTGCGAGGTCGCGGCGTTCGTCCGGGGTCATTTTGGCATTGGAAACGCGGTTGATTTCATCGACCAGCGCGCGGCCCTCGGGGCTGTCGAGCTGGCTTTTGATTTTCTCCCGCTCCTGCGGGGTCATCCGGTTCAGCGCTTCAAAATTTTTCTCCGCCGACTGGTTGATTCCCTCGGTCATTTTGCGGCGGTCGTGCTCGGGCAGCGCGCGCATCTGGTCGAGGCTGCTGGACACCGACTTGGCCATCGCGGCGATTCGGATCTTGTTCTGCTCGTCCTCCGGATAGGCCGCAAGTTGTTTACGCAGATGCAGAAGCACCTCTTTTCGCTTGACCCGGTTGCCCTGGGGGGCAAAGGCGCGGCCGAGGGTCGATTCGAGTTCTTCGCGGGTCCACTTGTCTTTTTTCAGGATATCATTTGCGCTCAACGGCTCGACCGCGGTGTTCTGCTTAAAGAGGATGATCGCCGTGCCGATAATCAGCAGCAGCGCCGCCGGCAAAATGATTTTCTTGAGCTTGCGTTTGTTCATCTCGGTCTTTTACTCTTTCCTGAGTTCGGCAAACGGCAGGAGTTTATATTTTTTCTTCTCCAGCATCCGGTAAAGTTCGGAGGGGGAATTGAGCACCAGTCCCTGGTTGGCCAGCTTGAGTCCGGCGTCCACCGGTTTGAAGACATTGTTGTCGAAATCGGCAAACGTCA
>JBFWIO010000297.1:0-4623 GCA_050255955.1 Victivallaceae bacterium | reverse complement strand
GGTGTTGCCGAGGAAGTCAAAGGGAACCGCTTCGACCAGTTTGCGGTTCGCTTCGATGCTGACGTGGCTGCGGCGGTACTGCGGCAGGGCCGAGAGCATGTTGTGCTCAACCCCGATCCGGGCGAAACCGGCGAGGGCGAGTTCGGCGTAGGCGGGATCTTTGGTCGCGGCGTAGAGCGCGGCGGCCTGACAGGTCAAATCGTAGAGGATCAAGCCCCGCATCACCGCCATCACGCCGACGTAGTAGTGACGCTTGCCGTTGAATTCGGCGCCGTTGATGCCGTCGTCAAAGACCTTGCCGGATATGTCGTTGACGTCGCCCCAGTTATTGTCCGGGACAAGGCTGCCGTCAACCGGACTCACCAGTTTCCAGACATCCGGTTTGCCGGGCAGCGGGGGGATCATCTTGTACGGATAAAAGGGGTCGCCGCTGGCCTGGTAAATCTTGTCGCCGTGAACCGGATCGGCGGGGCCGGGGAAGGGTTTGCGGACCGTGAACGCGGTGTCGGGGCCGACCCGCCAGATCTCCTCCGGCGTGAAGTCGCGCAACGTGAAACGGTCGTTGTAATGAATCCGTTTGCGGATGAAGCCGTCGAGGATCACCGGTTCTTTGACCGAACCGGGGGCGGGGTCGGGGTGGACCTGCCGGGTTTTGACATAGGGGAGCGAGCCGCCGACCGGATAGCGGCGCGGGAAGGCCATGCCGTTGACGGTGCGGTTCTCCCGCAGTCCGGCATAGTCGAAAATGACCACCGGGATCGCCGCTTTGCCGCCTTTGGATGAAATTTCAATCGTCGCCGGATCGGCCGGGGCGAGGGTTTCAAAGTAGTAGCGGCGGAGTTTGCGCGCAGGCTGTTTCTCCATAATTTGGGTCAGGTCGCGGAACCCGAGGAGCCGCAGTTGGGGCGGGGTTTTGACTTCGGTCGGGACGAAGTCTTTGGCGAACTCGAGCTCGATCATCAGCCGGCGCGGAATGTCGCAGGCGGTGAAATCGGGGGCAAAGGCGACGCTGAAACCGGGCTGGCCCGCAAGTTGGACCCGGGGGGCATTTTCCTTGGTGATCACCGGCCAGTTCGCGTGGAGCGCGAAGGCGGCAAGGCAGATGGCGGCAAGCAGACGTTTCATTTCAGTTCTCCAGTTCGATCGGGTTATTGTCGGCGTCGATCAGATGGCAGGGCAACCCGATCCGGCGGCGGAGGCGGCCGGGGTTCTCCATCAACGCGAGGCACTCCTCAAAGGCCGCCTGGCCGATCGCCGCCCAGTCGGCGGCGACGGTCGGGAAGCGGTGGAAAAAGGGATCAAGCTTGCGCTTGCCGTCGATGCCGAGCACGTCGTATTGCGCCGCCAGTTCCGCTCCATGCCGGGCGAGGTGGGTCTCGGAGTAGAGCTGGAGCATGGTGTCGGTGGTGAACAAGTACCCTTTGGCGGGATCAAAAGCGATCGCCGGGAGCTCGTTTTTTTCTTTGTAGATGTGGATTTTGACTTCGTTGCCGGTCATCCGTTTCCAGGCGGCCGCGAAGAGGTCGGCGCGTTTGAGGTAAGTCGGGCGGCTGTCGGTGGCGACCTCGACTTCGCGTTTGCCAAGCTTCCGGAAATAGCGCACCGCGCAGGCGACCGCGTTGTCGGGATCGAGATCGACCAGCGAAATCCGCCCGCCGAAGTCGTCGGTCATCAGGATGCCGACCATCGGCACCGCCGGGGTGAAGTGCCGGACGACCTGATCGAACTCCTGGATCATGATGATTCCGGAGCACTCCGAAGCGGCTCTTTCGAGTTCGGCGGCGTTGCTTGCGTCGAAGCGCCGGGGGATGCTCTGGAGCGCGAGGTTGCGCTCCAGTGCCAGCTGTTGGATGCGGATCAATGCGGTGAAGCTCATCCCCGGCGAATGCGACCCGTCCGGGACGCAGGCGGGGGAGAGGTAGGCGTTGATTCGAAAGGGCGACCCGGTTTTGACTTCACGCCCGGTCGATCCGGCGACGATCCGGCGGCCCTGCTTGGAGAGGATGCCGCGCTCAACCAGCTCGGCGATGCCGCGCTGGGCGGCCGAAAAACTGATGTTGAACTGCTGCTGGTAGCTGCGGATCGGCTCGATCAGGCTCCCGGCGGGAAGCGAACCGCTGAGCACCCGGCTTTCCAGATGATCGATCAGCGCGGCGGCGCTCTCGGGTTTGGACGGACGCGGCATAATTTTGATTCCTTTTGATTTTTTACTATTTCGATCGTGTCTTTATTTTATGATATTTCACGTAAAAAGTCAAGGGATTTTATGGAAAAAGTGCAATATTTGTTGATTTATTGGGGTTTTTATTTGATTCGCTTTGATTTTTTATTGATTTAATTTGTTTTTGTTTGTCTATCATGAGCGGAACGGCGAAATGGCGCGGCATTTTGCTTTTGCGGCAAAAAAAACGGGACCGGCTTGATGCCGGTCCCGGATTCGGATGCGGGGAAATTACTTGGTCATTTCCTTGTTCACCCACGGCGTTTTAATCGCGGTGTAGATTTTTGTCACGGTGTGGCCGTCCACCGGGGTGTTGACGATCTGTTTGGGCGCCTTGATTTCGTTGTAGGCGGCATAGACGCTGCTCGGCGAACAGGTTCCGTCGATGAAGCCGGCTGAAGTCAGCACCGGGACGGTGATGAATTTGGCGAAGTTGGCGGCGTCGTAGTACGGAGCCACCTGATCGACCGATTTGCCGAACTTGGAGTTGCGGTTGATCTGCGGCCAGCCGGACTGACGACCGAGTTTGTAGCCGCCGTGGTCGCACATCGCCGGGACGTTCGCGGCGCAGGCGGTGATGTTCTTGTTGAAGCCGGTCAGGATCAGCGCCATCGCGCCGCCCTGGCTCGAACCGTCGATCACGAAATGCTTTTTGTCCCACTGCGGCATTTTGGTGACTTCGGTGATCGCCCGGTCGACGCCGAGGATCACGTTGCGGAAGTGGTACTTGTCACGGTTGTCGGCCTGGTCGACGCTGTAGCTGTAACCCAGCTTGGCGAGGTTGTCGTCGTACTGTTTTCTGAGGTCTTCGCTCTTGAGTGCGCCGTCGAATTTGTGGACGTTCATGGTGAGATAAATGGCGTTTTCGCGGACATTCGGTCCGGGGGCGCCGGGGCCCGCGCCGGGGACGGTGACGATCGCCGGGAACGGGCCTTTGCCGTTCGGAACCGACAGGAACCCATAGAGCTTTTCGCCGTTCAGGACGTCAACCACCACCCGGTAGGCGGTCTGCTTGGCATCGGATTTGGCATCGATTTTGGTCAGTGTGACCGGCTTGTCGGCGATCGCCTTGCGGCCGTCTTCCCAGAACTTGGTGAAGTCGGCGGGCAGATCGTAGCCCATTTTGATTTTCTCAGGCTCAAACCCGGCGCCGGCCATCGCCGCTTTGGCGGGCGCTTCCATATCTTTGTAATCGGCGGTGGCCGCGCGGATGAAGCCCGGACGGTCGAGTTTGGCCGTGAACTTCATCGACTCGGGGTTGGTCAGGTCGACTACCTTGCTGTCCAGCGCGGTGCCGCCGTCTTCGGTCAATTTGACCGCAAAGGTGCCTTTGGTCAGCGGTTTGCCGTTGTCGAGCGCGCTGACCGTGAAGGTCACCGGTTCGCCGACTTTGTACAGCGGCATTGCCTTGTCGGTCTTGATGGTGATTTCCGGCGCGGCGGCCAGCGTCAGCGCGGCCAGCGCCAGCGGCGCTGCGAACATGGTTGCGAGTTTCATTTTTTCCCTTTCGTTGGTTACCTGGAAAGTTGATGATAATCGATCAGTTTATTGAGCCAGTCGTGAAGCGCCTGATAGTAACTCCCGGGATAGTTCGGAAGTTCCGAATTCTCAATCCCGGTTCCGATCAGTTGTTCAAAAAAATCGCTCTGGGCGACATCCTCGCTCTCCGGCAGCAGTCCGTTTTCGTAGAGGTAGGTGAGTTTCAGGATCACCGCGCACTGGAGAAGCGGCCAAGCTTTTTCGTCTTTTGAGGCCAGCTGGGAGAGCACCGCGCGGAGCACGTCGTAGGTAAAAGGCAGCGCGTCCTGCGCGGCGGTGTTCTTCAAAATAAAATTGGCCGCTTTGCCGGCGAAAATAAAATTGTTTTTGAGGTCGGCCAGTGCCGCGAAGTCGGTTACCAGTTCGGCCGAGCGCAGGTTGCCGAGTTCGCTTTTCGGCGAAATTTCAAACTCGACTTCAAGTTCGCGGTAGAGATCGGCCACCGGCATTGATTTCGCCCCGATCTTCTGCGCCCCGTGGGCAACCAGATCGAGTTTGCCGTAGTCGGCGCTCAGACCGGAGAGCAGCAACGCCGATTCCTGGTACGGGCGCTTCGACAATACGATGTAACGGGTGTTTGCCATATTGTTTTCAGTTTGGCGGCACCAACGCCGCCGGTTTTTGCTCGATATCGTTGCCGGGCTCCCCCCAAAACCCGGAGAGCGGTCCGATGGCGCCGGTCGGCCTCTATACCCAACTCTCCCCCTCCGTGCCTCCGTGCGAAACCTTCTCCCCGCTCACAGGCCTGCTTCGCTCGATGTCGTTCGCCGGTCACTTCGTGACACGGCTGCCGACCTCGCTTTCGCAGAGTGGAGCGGGCGCCCCCCCCCCAGGGGGGGGGCCCGGAGGGGAGCGGCGCGCCG
>JBFWIO010000296.1:0-4632 GCA_050255955.1 Victivallaceae bacterium | reverse complement strand
CGATCAAGGACAAAATGATCGCCGCCAATCAGAAGATCAACTGGATGCCGTCCCACATCAAGGACGGGCGCTTCGGCAAGTGGCTTGAGAACGCCCGCGACTGGAACATCGGGCGCAACCGCTACTGGGGGACGCCGCTGCCGATCTGGCGCAACGACGAGGGCGAAATCCTCTGCGTCGGCAGTGTCGCCGAGCTGGAAAAGCTCACCGGGCACAAGGTCGATGACCTTCACAAACACTTTGTTGACGAACTCGAAATTCCGTCGCCGACCGGCAAGTCGCCCTTGAAGCGGGTGCCGGAAGTGCTTGACTGCTGGTTTGAATCGGGCTCGATGCCTTATGCCCAGCGTCATTATCCGTTTGATAACAAGGAACTTTTTGAATCGACCTATCCGGCCGACTTCATTGCCGAGGGGCTTGACCAGACCCGCGGCTGGTTCTACACGCTGGTGGTGCTGGGGGCGGCGCTCTTTGACAGCGAGCCCTTCAAAAACGTGATCGTCAACGGCCTGGTCCTCGCCGAGGACGGTCAGAAAATGTCCAAGCGCAAGAAAAACTACCCCGATCCGATGGATGTGGTCAATACTTACGGCGCCGACGCCGTCCGGCTCTTCATGCTCGGCTCACAGGTGGTTCGCGCCGAGGATCTCAAGTTCTCCGAAAACGGAGTCAAGGAAATCCTCCGCAGCGTGATGATCCCGATGTGGAACTCGCTGAGTTTCTTTGTCACTTACGCCAACGTCGATGGCTTCACGCCGCTCGACGACAAGGCGCCGGCGGCCCCCGCCAATCCGCTCGACCGCTGGATCCTCTCCTCGCTCGCCCAGATGGTCGGCGAAGTCCGCGAGGAGCTCGACAACTACAATCTCCAGAAGGCCGCCAACCGCTTCTCGAAGTTCGTTGACGACCTCACCAACTGGTATATCCGTTTGAGCCGCCGCCGTTTCTGGAAGAGCCAGGACGACCGCGACAAGCTCGAAGCCTATGCCACGCTCTATTATGTACTGGTGACGTTCGCCAAAACGGCGGCGCCCTTCATTCCCTTTGCCACCGAAAAGATGTACCAGGTGCTCCGGCTGCCGTCGATGGCGGAGTCGGTTCACTTGTGCGACTTCCCGGCGCCGGAGAGCGTGCGCGACCTCGCGCTGGAGCGCCAGATGGAGCTTGCCATGAACGTGGTTTCGCTCGGGCGCTTCCTCCGCAAACAGCACAATCTCAAGGTCCGCCAGCCGCTCGCCCGGGTGGTGGCGGTCGCCCCCGACGCCGAAGCGGCCAAACTCCTCGCCGAAGCCGGCTGGATCATCCGCGACGAGCTCAATGTCAAATCGCTTGAATTGAGCGAAGACGAAGAGTCGCTGGTGCGCCGCAGCGCCAAAGCCAACTTCAAAGTGCTTGGCAGTCGCCTCGGCAAGAATATGAAAGAAGCGGCCGCCCTGATCGCCGCCTTTGACTCCGCCGAAGTCGGCGCGATTCTCAAGGGGGCGCCGAGGACGATCCGGCTCTCCGACGGTTCGACGGCGGAAATCGGCGAGGCCGATCTCCTGATCCAGCGCGAGGAAAAAGACAATATGGCGGTCGCCACCGGCGGCGGGGTGACGGTGGCGCTGGAAACCGCGCTGACCGACGACCTCCTCGACGAGGGCTTCGCCCGCGAGTTCGTGAGCAAAGTCCAGAATATGCGCAAGCTCGAAAACCTCGAAGTCGCCGACCGGGTCAAGGTCAGTTACCGCGTCCCCGAAGCGATGCGCCGGGCGATGGCCGAGTATCGCAACTACATCGCCGAAGAAGTGCTGGCGGTTGAATTGAACGAAACCGAACTCGGCGACGGGGACGGAATCGAAATCAACGACCTCAAGTGTTTCGTCCGCATCGCCAAAATTTGAGCCAGGTCGCCGCCCTGCTGAAAGGAGTTCGCCAATGAGACAGTTCCAGACTCCGGAGCGGATCGTTTTTCAGGTCGGCGATGTCATCACTTTCAGGCTCGAAGCCCCCGGCGCGCCCGCCGGCAACGGATACGTGCGCACCAGCATCGGCCGTGCCGCGGTGCGTCGGCGCGAACTCATCCGCCACACCGAGGAGGGGCATTTGCTCGACGGACTCTCCTGGCGCGACCTGGAAATGAAGCATGTCGCCCCCGGCGTCTTTGAACTGACCCTCTCGCTGATCGAGGTCGGCGTGTTTGAAGCCAAGTGTTTTTTTCGCGAAGACGGACAGGAAAAGATCCGCTGGCCCGAGGGCGGCAACTTCCGCATCAAGGTCGAATGCGCCGCCAACGTCGGGTGCAATACCATGTACTGCGCCTTTGTCCGCCAGTTCCGCAGCGAAGCGCCGCCCGCGCCCGGCGAAAAAGCGGCGGTTGAATTGCTCGATCGCGCCGATTACGTGGTGATTCCGCCCTCCGGCACCTTTCGGGCGCTGATCCGGCGGCTCGATCATATTTTTGACACCCTCGGCTGCCGCATTCTCCAGCTTCTGCCGATTCACCCCGCGCCGACCAGTTACGGCCGGATGGGGCGGTTCGGTAGTCCCTTTGCCTCGCTTGACTATTTCGCCGTCGATCCGGCGCTGGCCGAGTTTGACAAGCACGCCACCGTGCTTGAGCAGTTCGAGGAGCTGATCGACGCCGTCCACCATCGCCGCGGACGGATTTTCCTCGATATCCCGGTCAACCACACCGGCTGGGGCTCCAAACTTCAGAACGACCACCCCGAGTACTTCGTGCGCGAGGCCGACGGCCGCTTCGAGAGCCCCGGCGCGTGGGGCACGGTCTGGGAGGATTTGTGCAAACTCAACTACCGCGACCGGAACGTCCACCGGTTGATGGCCGAGGTTTTCCTCTACTGGAGCCGGCTCGGCGTCGATGGCTTCCGCTGCGATGCCGGGTACATGCTCCCCGCCGACGCCTGGGATTACATCGTATCCAAGGTCCGCGAGGAGTTCCCCGACGTGGTCTTCATGCTTGAGGGGCTGGGCGGCAAAATCGAAGTGCAGGAGCACTTGCTCGGCAATTCCGGCCTCGACTGGGCGTACTCCGAACTTTTTCAGAACTACAGTCGCGACGAGATCGCGGCTTATCAGCCTTATATCGAACGCTGTTCCAAATCGTACGGCACTTTGGTCAACTTCGCCGAAACGCACGACAACTCCCGCCTCGCGGCGGTGTCGCCGCGTTATGCCGCGATGCGTTGCGCGCTGACGGCGCTGCTGTCCGAGGCGGGGGCTTTCGGCTTTGCCAACGGAGTCGAATTCTTTGCCGACGCCAAAATCGACGTCCACGGCGCGAGCCCGCTGCGCTGGGGCGCTTCGCCCAATCTGATCGCGCCGCTGCGGCGGCTCCACGCCGTCCTCGGCGAAGTCCCCGCTTTTTATGCCGAGGCCAAAGTCGAACTGGTACAGACCGGAGACGGCAATGTCATCGCCGCACTGCGAAGCTCCCCGGGCCACGCCCCGGTGCTGGCGGCGGTCAATCTCGACTGCGAACGCGCCGCCGCGGTTCATTGGGAAGCCGCCCGCTTTGCCGCCGAAGGTGACGCCATCGATCTTCTCTCCGGTGAAAAAACCGCGTTGCGGCGCGAAGGCAACCTCGCCGGGATCGAACTTCCGCCGGGCGGGGCGGCGCTCCTGACCTTTGATAGCGCTTTGCTCGACCGGATCGAAGCTGTGCTCGCGTCACCCGCGTGCGAACCCGAACTGGTCACCTGCCAGCGGGCGAGGGCGGCGGGGTACGCGATATGGGAACGGCTTGCGCCCGGGACGCTTCCTGATTTCGACGTCGCCCGGGTTCTGCGGTACGACCCGATGAGGTTCTGCCAACTCGCCGCCGGGAGCGATCTTGCCGCAGTCACCCGCTACCGGGTGGGAAGCGACGAGCGGCGGATTTTTCCGATCGCCTCGGAGGAGCTGCTGCTGCTTGAGTGCGACACCGTTTTCCGCGCCGCCATCTCCTTTGGCGGCAAACGGCTGCGGACGGTTTCGAGCCTTCCGCGCGAAGGCGGCAAAGGGGAATTCGCTCTCCTTACCCTTCCCCGCAACCCCGAGAAGCGGCGGCGTGAACTTGTACTCGAACTTACTGTCTTTGACGCTCCCGGCGCGACCCGGCGGCGGGGGACGCTGCTTGAACTCGGCGACAACAAGCTCGTGCGCTGCCGGATGCGGGTTCCCGGCGACCGGGTGCGTGAGCTTGCGAGCTACGCTTTTGCCGCCAATCACCGCGGCGGAATGACGCTGAGCGCGGCGGCCTGGGGAGAACTCAACAGCAAATACGACGCCATTCTCGCCGGCAACGGTGCCGCGCCCTATCCGGTTGACCGCCGGACCATGTTCACCCGCTGCCGGGCGTGGCTGGTGGCCGACGCGTATTCACACGAAATCGACCTTAAAACCCTGGACTCTTTCACGCAGGGCGAAAATAACCGCGCCCAGTGGGACTTTCTGGTTCCCGCCGGGCAGGGGCGGCTGGCGGCGCTGCGGATCGAATTGCTCGCCGCGCTCGACGGCGACGCGGTGATTCTCCGCTTCTCGCGTTTCGCCGACCAGCGCGCCGACGCCGACGCCAAGTGCCGGATCATCCTGCGTCCCGACATCGAGAACCGCGTCAACCATGAATTGACCAAGGCCTACCTCGGTGCGGAA
>JBFWIO010000295.1:0-4652 GCA_050255955.1 Victivallaceae bacterium | reverse complement strand
TTTACCACCGCGTCGATTGCGAGGTTGCGGCAATGCGTTTGGACGTCAACAAACAGGACAAGAGCTACGCCACGGTGCAAGTGCTCTTTGACCTGAATTTCTCGGTCGCTCCGGGGGAAATCCTCGGCTTGATCGGCGAAAACGGGGCGGGCAAATCGACTTTGATCAAGTGCCTCTCGGGCCAGGAACCGATCCGGCGCGGGGAAATCCGTCTCGACGGTGAAACGGTATCGTTCCCGAACCGCGCCGCGGCGATTGCCGCCGGGGTGACCACGGTGCCGCAGGAGTTTAACCTGGTCGACACCTTGACGGTGGCGGAAAATCTTTTTCTCGGCCGTGAGAAACGGCGGATGGGCCTGCTCGACCGTCGCGCGATGCGGGAACGGACGCGCGAAGTTCTCGCCGAACTCCATTCCGAACTCGATCCCGACCGGCTGGTGGCCACGTTGAGTGTGGCGGATAAGCAACTCCTCGAAATCGCCAAAGCACTGGAGAGCTCCTGCCGGCTGCTGATTCTCGACGAACCGACCACCGTACTCAATGCGGACGAAACGGCGATCCTCTTTGGATTGCTCCGAAAGCTTGCCAAACAGCGCATTTCGATTCTTTTCGTATCCCACAAGCTACACGAAATCAAGGAGCTATGTGACACGGTCGCGGTGATGCGCGACGGTCATCTGGTGGCGGCGGGCCCGATCGCCGACTACACGGCCGAAATCATGGCCCGGCAGATGGTCGGGCGCGACCTCAAGCAAAAATTCCCGCCGAAACGGCGGATTGGGCAAGAGGCGCCGGTGCTTCTGGAGGTGGACAAATTGTCGCTCCCGGGAAAACTCGAAGACATTTCATTCCGGTTGCGTTCGGGCGAGATACTCGGCGTCGCCGGGCTGGCGGGGAGCGGCCGAAGCGAACTATTGGAGACGCTTTATGGACTGCGCCGCCGGAGTGCGGGGCGGGTCAAACTGGTCGGACAAGAAACTGATTTCCGTACCGCGCGGCAGGCGCTTGACGCCGGGGTGATGCTGCTGCCCGAGGATCGCCAGGGGGCGGGGGTGCTGCTCGACAGTTCGGTCACGGTCAATATCGCAGCGCTCAAAAAGGGCGCGTTGATCGACCCTGCGCAAGAGAAGCTTGAGGCGGAGGAGTTCATCCGCAAATTTTCGATCCGTCCCCCCTTCCCTGATGCGATCGTGCGGCGGCTCTCGGGCGGCAATCAGCAGAAAGTGGCGATCGCCCGCAATCTGGTATTGTCGCCGGTATTGTTTCTGCTTGACGAGCCGACCCGCGGAGTGGATGTCGGGGCGAGAAGTGATTTATACGACTGGATCAGCCATCTGGCCGGGGGGGGAATCGGGTGTATTCTGGTTTCTTCCGATTTGGAGGAGCTGATCGGGATGTGCGACCGGGTGCTGGTGTTGCGCAGCGGACGGCTGGCCGGAGAGGTGGCGGGGGAACAGGTCAACGAGGAAGAGATCATGTATTATGCAACCGGAGTGAAAGAACATGGCGAAGCGTGATTACCGTCAAATGCTGGCCGGGAGCGGCCCTTATCTTGCGCTGGCCGCGCTGCTGGCGGTGTGCTGTATTTCGAGCGAGAGTTTCCGGCAGGGGCAGAATTTGCTGAATATCACCCGGCAGGTGTCGTACAGCGGGATTATTGCGTTGGGGATGACGCTGGTGATTATCGGCGGGGGGATTGACCTTGCGGTGGGTTCGCTGCTGGCGCTGGCGGGGTGTTTGGCGATTCAGTTGATGAATCAGGTTTCCGATCCGGGCCTGGGCTTGGCGGCGGCGATGGCGGCGGCGATGCTTGTCGGTCTGGCGGGGGGAGCGGTCAATGGGGCGCTGGTGTCGCTCGGAAAGATTCCGCCTTTTATTGCGACGTTGGGGACGTTATCGATTTACCGTTCGCTGGCGTTGTATGGAGCGGATGCGGGATTGGTGACGAGTCGCAACGAGTTATTCGGGAAGTTGGGGGCGGCGACGGTGGCGGGGGTGCCGTTGCCGGTGGCGGTGTTGCTGATCTTGACGGGGTTGTTTTCGCTGTTATTGAACCGGACGCGATTTGGGCGGCATTTGTGTGCGACGGGGGCGAGTGAACGGGTGGCGATATATGCGGCGATTGCGACTGGGCGGGTGCGGTTTATGACGTATTTGCTGGCGGGATTCACGGTGGGGGTGAGTGCGATTTTGTTGGGAGGGAGATTGAATTCGGTGAGTTCGGCGAATGCGGGGTTGTCGTATGAATTGGATGCGATTGCGGCGGTGATTATTGGCGGGACGGCGATGTCTGGGGGGCGCGGGTCGGTATGGGGGACGTTGGCGGGGGTTATGATTTTGGGGATTGTGTCGAATGTGTTGGATATGTGGGGGATTTCGGTGAATTTGCAGGGGATGGTGAAGGGACTGGTGATTATTGGCGCCGTCCTGATCCAGCGCAAACGATAAAAATATAAAAAAAAGCGCCGCAGGCTCAAAAAAAAAATCGCGAAGCGCTCAATCCCGCCCTCCGTCGTACGGAGTCGCAGTCCAGCGCGCGAAAAGCGCTGGTCGCTCCGGCTCCACCGGAGCGAAGCTAAGCGAAGCGCTCCCCCTGCGCAACAAAGTCCCGCTGCTGGCACCCGCGACAACGGAGCGGTGAGAGTCAAAGCCGCAGTGCGGCCGGCAGCCGAGGCACGAAGTGACCGGCGAACGACATCGAGCGAAGCAGGCCCCGGGGTGGATATTAAGAGAAGGTTTCGCACGGAGGCACAGAGGCACGGAGGGGGGGATTTTGGGATAGCGTATCGAGGGTGGGCGCTGGCGCGGCCGGTCGCTCCGACACCTGCGGCGTCGGAGCTCGGGCCGGGCTCAGCGGCGGTACTGCGTTCCGCCTCTCTGAGCTGGGGCTTCGCCCGGAGCGAGGGAGGCGAGGCGCTGCCTCACACTCCGCAAGAGGGCTACGCGCCCACTTGTCACTGCGCCAGGGCGCGGCCCTTGACCGGGGTACTGGCGCTTTGGCACGCAGGGACCCTTGACCGGGGTACGGGCGCTTTGGCACGCCCGGGGTACGGGCTTGCGGCACGCAGGGGCGCTTGACCGGAATAACTTTGATTAGTCATCATACAACATAGGAAACAACCACCATGCTGAATCCATTGATCGAAAACGCGTACCGGATCCTCGACGGACACCGGCTCAGCACCGCCGAAGCCCACGAACTCGCCGCCGGCATCGGCAACGAAGACATTCTCGACCTCGTCTCACTCGCCAACAAAGTCCGCGCCAAATTCGCCGGACGAGTCGTCCCCTGCTCAATCCTCAACGCCAAATCCGGCGTCTGCTCCCAAAACTGCCGCTTCTGTTCACAGTCAGCCCACCACAACACCGGCATCGAAACCTACCCTTTACTCCCGCTCGGCGAAGTCCTCGAAGCCGCCGGTCATGTGGTCAAAAGCGAAGTCGCCTATTTCGGCTACGTCACCAGCGGCTACGGCTACACCGACCCCGACGATCCGGAGTTCAAGAAAATTCTTGAAACCATGGATGCCTTGCACGAAGCGTATCCCGGGCTTAATTTGTGTGTTTCGATCGGCATTCTGTCGGAAGCGACGGCCAAAGCGCTGGCGGAGCATCATGTACGGCGTTACAATATGAATCTTCAGGTTGCGCCGGAGCGGTATCGTGAGTTGATTGCCACCACTCACAGCATTGACGACAAGATTGCGACGATCAAGTATTTGCAGAAGTACGGGGTTTCGATTTGCTGTGGTGGAATTTTCGGGCTTGGGGAAACGATGGCGGATCGGGTGGACATGGCGTTGGCGATTCGGGAGTTGAAGGTGGAGGGGGCGCCGCTTAATGTATTGATTCCGATTCCGGGGACGGCGCTGGAGAAGCAGAGTTTGATTGGGGCGGCGGAGGTGGCGAAGTCATTTGCGTTGATGCGGTTGATTAATCCGTCGATCATGTTGAAATTTGCGGCGGGGCGGGAGACGGTGATGAAGGATTTCATGGGGTTGCTGATGCTGGCGGGGTTGAATAGTTTGATGACCGGGGGGTACCTTACGACTCGGGGGCGCAGTGTGGCGGAGGACGAGGCGTTCATCCGCGAACTTGAACAGTTCTGAAAAAAGAAAAAAAGAAAAAACCGAAAAAAAAGCGCGAAGCGCTCAATCCCGCCCTCCGTCGTACGGAGTCGCAGTCCAGCGCGCGAAAAGCGCTGGTCGCTCGCTCTATAGCGAGCGAAGCTAAGCGAAGCGCTCCCCCCCCCCCGCAACAAAGTTCCGCTGCTGGCACCCGCGACAACGGAGCGGTGAGAGTCAAAGCCGCAGTGCGGCCGGAGCCGACGCCTCTCTGCGAAAGCGAGGTCGGCAGACGTGTCACGAAGTGACCGGCGAACGACATCGAGCGAAGCAGGCCCCGGGGTGGATATGGGGAGAAGGTTTCGCACGGAGGCACGGAGGGGGGGGAAGTTTTGGGATAGCGTACTGAGGGCGGGCGCTGGCGCGGCCGGTCGCTCCGACACCTGTCGGCGTCGGAGCTCGGGCCGGGCTCAGCGGCGGAACTCGTTCCGCCTCTCTGAGCTGGGGCTTCGCCCGGAGCGAGGGAGGCGAGGCGCTGCCTCACACTCCGCAAGAGGGCTCCGCGCCCTCTTGACTCTGCGCAAGGGC
>JBFWIO010000294.1:0-4661 GCA_050255955.1 Victivallaceae bacterium | reverse complement strand
CGATGTCATGCAGTTTGTGGTGCTGATCGGCGGACTTTTCTGCATCCTGGGGGCGCTTTTCCTGAAGACTGATGGCGGGATGATCGGCGGGATCGCTTATGCCTTCAAACACGGCCGGGGGCTGGACCAGTTCGTCAGGCCGGAGTTTTATCTGCTCAATCCTTATGTCCGATTGTCGTTCTGGCTGCTGCTGCTGGGGCAGTTGCTGACTCCAATCGGCGTCATGGCTTCGGACCAGATGACGGTCCAGCGGCTGCTGGCCAGCGGAAGCAGCAAAGCCGCCGTCAAAACCCAGGTGGTGAATACGGTTCTGACCATTCCCACCATTGTTATTTTGTGGGTGATCGGGCTCATGGTCTTCTCCTTTTTTCATCAACATCCGGAATTAGTTGCGAAAAGCGGTGACACGGCGTTGTTCAGTTTCATTTCGACCCAGTTGCCGTCGCCGATCCCGGGACTGGTGATTGCCGCTATGATGGCCGCAGTGATCTCCACTTTGAACGCCGTTTTTAACAGCATGGCGACCTTGTACCTGAAAGAGTTGCACCTGCGCTACTTCAATCCGGCAATGGGCGAACACGCCCAGGTCAAGATGTCGCGAATCGCCACCGTGGCGGTGGGGGTGATCGCCTGCGCGCTGGGGCTGCTGATCACCTATTCGGCGGAATGGCTCTCGCAAAGCGTGGTGGAGGCATCGACCATTTTCTATGCCTTTGAGGCGGTGGTGGTGCCGGCATTCATTTTCGCCGTTCTCTCGAAACGCGCCAGTGTGCTGCTGGTCTGGGTGACCGCGGGATCGCTGTGGGGCTTGAAGCTCGGGATGACGGTCTGGTATTCGGCCAGCACGATGGCGTTTAACTGCTGGAAGCCGGGGCAGGACATGGGCTGGGCCGGACCGATCGGCTGGCGGTCTGCGGTGCCGTTTGCCGTTGTCGGTATCATTGCGATGACGGTATGGTATATCCGGTACCGGCGGCAAAAAAAATACAACACTCCGATCATCGTCACCGGAACGATGTTTCTCGGCTTCGGCATCGCCATTCTTATTTGGTCGTTCTTCAGCCATATTTACTGCCGCGAAGCAGCCCATGCACTCAGCTTCCAGTGGCTGGGGGTTCCCGCCATCGTCTGTTACGTCCTGCTCGGCGCGGTCTGGCTGACCTGCGGCAAAGTTCAGCAGAAAGAAAAATATCAGGGACTGACCTTGTTTGATAAAGGTGCGGTGCTTGACGAAAAGCAATCGCAAGGAGCAATATCGAATCATGTCGATTTTTAGTCAACAGATCGGAGACTCGTCCTTCGCCGATTTCATTCAGGGAACGTTCGGCAACGGCGGGCAGAATCTCTATGTTTCACGGAACGGCGTATTGCAGCGGATTCACCGCTTCGACGTCAATCGCAACGGGTTTTCCGACCTTTTCTTCGCCAACGGGCAGGAAATCGACGAGTGTCCGCATCTTTCTTTGGTCAGCGACCCGCTCGGCGCGCCGGTGATTACGCAACTGCCCGCACTGGGGCCTTTCGACTGCTGTTTGGCCGATTTGAATGCTGACGGCTATGAGGAATTGATCGTCGCCAACCAGTGCGATGGCGCCAAAGCGGATGTCTCCGCCTATCTTTACTGGGGAGGAGACGACGGCTACAGCGAAAATCGCAAAACCGAACTCTACGCCCCCGATTCTCTCGGCGTTGCGACCGGCGATTTCAATGGTGACGGCAGGATTGAGATAGCCTTTCTCAACGCGAAATACATCCGGATTTTCGCAAAAGCAGATTGTGGTTATCTGGCCGAGGGATTCACCGACCTTCTGGTCGAGGCGTTCAGCATGTCCGCCGCGGATATCAACGGCGACGGATTCACCGATCTGTACTGCCGCATGCGCCAAGGCGCGCCCCGGATCTACTGGGGTGGTCCGGACGGCATCAGCGTCGAACGCTTCAGCGAGATCGGCGAAGGCGATCTGCCGATGCCCAAAGCGCAGGCACTGACCACCGCCATCAAGCGCGGCTATATTCCGGGCTGGCGTAGCGCCGTCGTCACCATCGCCGGAATACCCCACATTTATAAACCGGAAAAAGACCGGGTCGATTTTTATCGTATCAATGCCGCCGGAAAACCGGAAGTCGCATGCTCTTTTCCGGTTGCGGGAGTGGTGATGGCTGCGGCCGGCCGGGTCACCTCGGCCGGATACGATGATTTGGTGCTCGCGGTGTGTCCGGAAGAAAATGACCGCTTGGAAAACAGTATGCTGATTCCGGGAACCGCCGCCGGCTTCGACTGGGAACAGCGCCGGATGCTGCCGACCCGGAACGTCCGGGACGTCGCGCTGATCGACCTGGCCGGCTGCGGCCGGAGTTCGCCGGTGTTCGCCCAAGGGTGCGACAAGGTGATGTTCAGCGGCAAATCCATCGTCTATCCGGTCGATGACGAAGGCGAAATCGATTTGACGCCCCGCTCCTTTGCCAGCCATAACGCGATCGGGGTACGGAAAATCCGGTTCGGACGCGATCCGAAACCGGGGCTTCTTTTCATCAACAATATGGGCGGTCGCCGCCTGGGGGATGTTCCAGTCTATATTTACCTCAACGAAAACGGCTCGTTCGCGCCGGAGCGCAGGATCGAACTGCCCGGTCACTCTGCGGTCGATCTCATCTGTGCCGACCTCAATGATGACGGCCTCGCTGATCTGGTGCTGGCCAACAGCGCCGAATGCGCGCCGTATTTGGATCCCGGTTCATTCATCTATTACCAGGGGCCGGCAGGTTTTGACGCCAACCGGCCCGGGATTGTTGACACGCTTCGGGCGCATGGCTGCGTGACCGGGGATTTCCGGCACAGCGGTTACCTTGACCTCATTTTTTCCGGATATTGCCAGCCGGAATTGCGGATTTTCCACGGCGGTCCAGAGGGATATTCCAAAGCACCGTCGCAGATTATCAATATGGATGTCAACTCCAAGGATTACATCCCTTCCCGGGATGATTTCACCGGTGATACGACTTATGACCGAAAAAACTTCGGAGAAGCCCGTTTCCTGTACGCCGCCGATTTCGATCGCGACGGTTATCTGGACCTTTTCGTGCCACAGATTCGAGGCGGACGCTCGCTCATTTTATGGGGTGGCCCGGATGGGTTCTCGATGGAACGCGTGACCTTTTTGCCGGTCGAGGGAGCCGCCTGCGCCCGGGCGGCTGATCTCAACGGCAACGGTTATCTCGATTTGATCGTCGGCGGGCATGGCTCTTGGTCAAAGACTCATCCCTATGAGTCATCGATTTATATCTTTTGGGGCGGCCCGGATGGTTTCAGTCAGGAGCGTTGCTGCATGCTTCCGGCCAGCTCCTGCAACTCCCTCGCGATTGCGGATTTCAACAACGACGGGCGGTTTGATATTTTCGTCACCGGCTATCAGGCGGCGCACAGCCGCGATATTGACGGTTATATTTACTGGAACAGTCCGGAGGGATTTTCGGTCAGCCGCCGTCAACGCATCTTCAACCACGCGGGCAGCGGTTGCATGGCCTGCGATTTCAATGAAGACGGCTTCATCGACCTGGCGGTCTGCCACCATCGTGCCTACGGCAATCATATGGCCGATTCAAAAGTCTGGTGGAACGGCCCGGACGGATTCGAGCCTCGGGCAAAGACCAAGCTGCCCTCCATCGGCGCGTTGGGGATGGTTGCGGCTTCGCCGTACAATATCATGGACGGCGGGGAAGAGGAATTTTTCACGTCGCGGATTTTTCAAATTCCGGAGGGGGCGACGCGGCTATCCGGGATCCGTCTGGATATGGAATTACAGCCCAAAACCTGGGTAAAACTCCGGCTTCGCACCGCCGCCGCCGCGGCACTGCTGGAAGCCAATCCATGGTTCGGCGCAAGTTATGATCAGGATTATTTCAGCGGCAGCCGGCAGGTCAATATCCCGCTTGAGCCCGGAGATCGCGTCATTCAATACCGGTTGGCGCTCGGAGCTGCCAACGGCGGCAATTCGCCCCGGGTCAGTCAAGTGGAAATCACATTCAAGTAACCGCCATTGCGCTTTGTTTCCGTCGCCGGACAATTTACGAATCCGCAGCGGCGGGGAACAGCCGGCGTGACGGCACAAAGAGGTCGGCGGGATGCCCGCCGGCGTAAGCAAGCAGACAGAGCAAAAGGATTGAGAGATTATGAAGAAAGCAGTTTCGGCGACAATTACTCCGTTGCAGCCTGACGGTTCGCTTGACCGGGCCGGGTTGGCAAAGGTTTTTGAGCGGAATATCCAGCATGGCATCGACGGGATTTTCATTCTCGGATCGATCGGAGAGTGGGGGAGCTTCTCCGACGAGTTCAAACTCGAACTGGTCCGGGAGAGCTCCGCGATCGTCGGGGGGCGGACCGAACTGATGGTCGGAATTTCCGCCACCGGAATCGACTTGTCGCTGGCCAATCTCCGCAAGTACGCGCCGTACGCGTTCGACAGTTATGTTTTCATGCTGCCGGCGCGCACTTCGCTGCGTGATCCGGTCAAATCGATCCTGTCCGTACTCGATG
The DNA here is from genome assembly GCA_050255955.1 of Victivallaceae bacterium. Lineage (GTDB taxonomy): Bacteria > Verrucomicrobiota > Lentisphaeria > Victivallales > Victivallaceae > JAVBUI01. The sequence continues at coordinate 127 of JBFWIO010000294.1, read as the reverse complement.
CCGCCGATCGCCCGGTTTATTATTATCACTGTCCGCCCAACAACGGCATCGCGTTGTCGCTTGAGCAGTTCGCCCGGATTATGGCGCACCCGAATTTGAAAGGCATCAAAAATTCTTCGTCGGACAT
>JBFWIO010000293.1:0-4667 GCA_050255955.1 Victivallaceae bacterium | reverse complement strand
CACCAGACGCTCGACGACTTCAGCGGCGGCGACCCGGTGATCACCGTGGACGCCCAGCCGGTGGCCGGAGCCGATGAACTCCGCCAGATATCCACCGAAATACCCATCACCTTCCGCCGCGTCGACCCCAAAGTCGGACGCAACGACGACTGCCCCTGCGGCAGCGGTCGCAAGTACAAGAAGTGTTGCGGCAAGGAATAACGGCATTCTTTTGCCGATGAAGACAGAAGGATTTCCCGAGATTTCGTCCCGGGAAATCCTTCTTTATTTCGGGGCTCAAGTTACGTTGCGTCGCTTGCCATGTCGTCCGCTCCGGACGGTCTCACGCTTCAGTTGGCGCCGGTTTTTTCAAAGCGCTCGCGAAAGCTGAGAAGTTTGGCCGGATCGAATTCGTAGGGAAGGATGCCGGTGCCGAAAATCGGACGGTTGAAGAGTTCGAGCTCGGCGCGGAAGGCGGCGGGATCGAGTTGGTCGATCGCGGCGGGATTGAGGTTGCGGCGGACTTGAAAATTGGTATCGTCGCCGAGTTGTTTTTTCCACGCCGCCGGATCGGCGGCGAAGTCGCAGAGGAGGATGTTGGCCCCGGTCTCCTTGAGGAGAGGGGCGATTGCGGTGGTGTCGCCGCCGATGACGAGTTCGCGCTCGGTTTGGCCGCGCGAGGCGAGGCCCTGCATCAAGTCGCGGTGGAGCGGCAGGATTTTGTCACGGTAGAGGTCGGGACTGCAGAGCGGCGGCGCGGCCATGCTGTCAAAGACAATCGCGTCAAAGCCGTGCCGGTTGATGATTTCACACCAGTGACCGGTGATGCGGGCCATCTGGGTGAGAACCGTGCCGCCGAGGCCTTCGTCAAGAATAAGATCCATCAGCAGTTGTTCGCTGCCGAGGAATTTGGCCGCCAGGGTCACCGGGCCGGTGGCGGCGATGCGTATTTGGGGCCCGCAGCTTTTGATTTGACTTGCGACATCGAGCATCATCTTGAAACGTCCGGCGCCGAAAATTTGTTCGATCAGCGGAATTGCCGTCGGCATCCGGCTGATTTCGGGGCACAGATTCCCGCAGTCTTCGACCGTGCCACCCATCGCTTCGAGCTCCAGATTGTAGATATCCAGTCCGACGGTCAGGTAATCCGGGCGGTAAATCTCATTTTCCGTTTCCAGTACCTGCCGGAGCAATACCGGGTGGCGTGAAACGGGGTAGGGGGGCAGCAGCAACAGCGCGGCTTTGTGTTCATAGATGGCCGGAGCGAATGGAATTTCTTTCATCGGAAGCCTTTTTATGTGGTGAATTTGACCGGAATTGCCAATCTGACTTCTGGATCGGACCCGAAGTTGAAAGCCGGGGCGAGGCCGGGGGCGAATTCGAGCCGGTCGCGCTCGGGGCGATAGGTGTCGCGGGCGTGAAAGGCGGTCGCAAAATCAGGTCCGGCAAAATAAAGCATGACCACCGGTTCGAGCTCGATCGCAAGATATCCCGGCGGCGGCCGAAGCGATGTGTCGCAAGGCAACTCAACCCCGGCGGCGCAGGAAGTGAAACCGGCCGGCGTGAGGCCCGGCGGCAAAGTCAGAATGGCGGCCGTGTCAAGTCTCCCCGGCAACGCATTGAGTTCGGTTTCCCAGCCGCAGCCGAATTCTTCGCAGTAGCCGAAGTACTCGGTTGCCCGCCGGGCCGGGCGGAAAAATAGTTTGCGCCGGGCGCGCTCAACGCGGGCAAGGCGGCAATTGTGGTACGGTTCAAGCTCAATCATGATTTCCTCCGCAAAAAATATAGAGCGCGCTCAATGAAAATGCAACTTGCGACTTGAATTTTTTCGGCCGGAGCGATACATTTTCGGGTTTAAAATTGAGAAAGAGACGAAATGGAAACTCAACTTACGGTGTGGGAGAGCCCGTGCCCGGGCATGGTGCGTTATGAAAATCGCGATCTCGCGATTCCGGCGGGCTGGATCCGGGTTCCCAGCGGCGACCCCGCGCTGACCCGGCGACTGAAAGCGGCGGGGCAATACTGGCAACTGGTGCACCGCCGCAAAAACCGGATCGAATCACTCGGCCTCTACGCCCCCGGATCGGCGGTCCGGGAAATCCGCGCCGCACTGGAAACCGAGCGGGCCGATCCGGCGTATCAGCGCAAACTGGCTTCGGCCCGGCGGTCGCGTGAGCAAAAAGAGTCGGTATACCAGGGGGAATTTGAGGCCGCGGTGCTGGCGTTTCTCGCCTTTCACCCCCGTTACGACGGCATGGCCCGGGTTTTCGCCGGTGCGGTGACGCGCCACGCCGTCCCGGTCGGCAGCGGCACGGTGGCGCGGACCGAACGCATTCCCTTGTCCGAACGCGCCGAAGCGGCGGTGATCGCCTGGCTGCGGCACCAGACCACGCTATACGATCAAATGTCGATCGCCCTGATCAAGGGCGAACGCCGCGAAGTCCGCCGCAAACTGGCGCAGCAGTCCCGGATGCTGCTCGACCGCTACCGCCGCGGCGAGGAACCGGCGGTCGGTTGCCCCCTGATGACGACGCTGAAGACGGCAAAGCGGGAAGAGGGCTCTTGAAATATTCCTGATCAAGGGTATATTGAAAAGAGAAGATGAGGTGGTTTGAAATGGATATTCGCGAAAAGAAAATCAGGCTTTGGTTGGCAAATCCGCCGGAAATGAAATTTCCGGTGCCGTTGAATCTGCCGAAATTCACCAAAAAGTCTTTTCGAAGCTATGACGAAATGAATGTTTGGAAACGCGAATACCTTGCGGAAATCGCCCGACAGGGGGGGCTCCGGTGGAAAGAATTTTGAAAAAACTCAATGAGGCCGGAGCTCGTTATCTGGTCATCGGCGGTCAAGCCATGTTACAGGAAGGCATGCCTCGCTTTACCCTTGACTGGGATATTTTTGTGCCGCCGTCCGATGCGGAAAATTTCGTCCGGATCAATAACGCACTTGCTGATGATCTGGATATGGAGTTGGAAGCTCTTGATCATCGTACCGGCGAAGGATTCGTTCAAACGTTCCAAACCGGGGGCGGGATTCTTCAGTTCCATCAAGCTCCGCCCGGATTGGCGAAGTTTGACTAAGTGGAAAAACGCGCAGTGTTACGAAACTATTGCGGTGTTCCTGTCAAGTATCTTTGTCTCAATGACCTGTTTGCGTCGAAGTCGGCGGTTGCCCGGGACAAGGATTCGGATGATCTTCTTTTTCTCAAAATCAAACTGGAAGCGGCATCGGGCAAGAAAAAATGAGCCCTAATGCTATGAGGCGGGATCATGCATGTTGACCGTTTGATGATGCCCCGGATGGAATAGATTGCGCCGGCTCGCCGGGGGGGCGGGGCGCACGACGAATTTGAATGCTTTCAGGTGGTCACCAAAGCCGCCGCCCGTCGCTGACGCGTGTGCCTTTGCCGGATGCCGCCCGGCAAGCCGAACTTTCTTTGTCGCTTGAGCTATCGCCAGATCAAATAAATCAGCAGCAGCGCGGCGATGATGTAGGTGACCAATCCGAGTTCCTTGCCTTTGCGGCAGAGGAGTTTCAGCAGCGGATAGAAAACCAGCGCCAGCACGATGCCGTCGGCGATGCTGTAGAAGAACACAATGCCGACGATGACCAGGAAGCTCGGCAACGCTTCGCTGAGATCCTCCCAGTCGATCTCCTTGACGCACGAGACCATCATCACTCCCACCAGCACCAGCGCCGGGGCGGTGATCGGGGGATACGCGGCGATCATCGAAATCACCGGTTGGAAAAAGAGCGCGAAGAGAAAGCCGATTCCCACCACCACCGCCACCAGTCCGGTCCGGCCGCCGCTCTCCACCCCGGTCGAACTCTCGATGTAGCTGGTCACCGTGCTGTGCCCGAAGAGCGCTCCGCTCATCGTCGCGACCGCATCGCTGTAAAAAGCCTGTTTAAGGCCGGGAATGTTTCCTTTGGCATCGATCATGCCCGCCCGGGTGGCGACGCCGATCAAGGTGCCGATGGTGTCGAAAATATCCATCATCGTGAAAATCAGAATCAGCGGCAGCAACCGCAAAAAATTGGCGAAAACATCGCCGAGATCGAGTTTTCCGAGGATCGGCATCGGATTCTCCGGCAAGGCGGCGACCGCGCCGAATTTGACTTTGCCGAAGCAGAGCGCGGCGACGGTGGCGGCGGCGATGCCCCAGAGGATCGCACCCGAAACTTTGCGGTGCGCCAGCGTCGCCGCCACCAGGAGGCCGATGCCGAAGACGATCACATTGGGCGCGGCGAAGTGGCTGGTCAGCGCGAAATGTCCGCTGCGGATTTCCACGATTTCAGCATTGCCGAGTCCGATCAGGGTGATGAACAGTCCGATTCCCGCCGCGATGCCGAGTTTGAGGTTGGTGCTGATTGCCGACATCAGTATCTGGCGGAGGTTGGCAAGGGTGATCAGCCAGAAGAACACCCCTGATACGAAGACCACTCCGAGCGCGGTCTGCCAGATCCGGCTGTCTCCGGCCGGCAGCCCCAGAATTCCCGCCACCGCCGGCAGCAAGGTCAGGACAAAAAGAAAGTTCGCCCCCATCCCCGGCGCCAGCCCGACCGGATAATTGGCCCAGATGCCCATCAGCAAGCAGCCGAGGGCGGAGCAGAGACACGTGGTGGTGATCAACGGCCCGAGCGGCATGCCGGTCGCCGTCCCGGTAATCTGTCCCGACAACACG
>JBFWIO010000292.1:0-4667 GCA_050255955.1 Victivallaceae bacterium | reverse complement strand
GATCACCTCCTCATTGAAGTCGCCAAGCCGTTTCCACGCCGCCGCCAGCTCCGGATCGGCCGGATTGAAGAGTTGCGCGGTATAGCCGAAGCCCATCACCCCCTGCGCCAGACCGCCCGTCCAGAGCGGCCAGCGGCCGTTGAGCGAAATCGGGAAGTCATACTTCTGACTCACGAAGCGGCTGGCGAGAAATGCCTTTTTGAGATTGTCGCGCGATTCGGTATTGAGGGCGAAAGGAGTTTCGCGGAGGAAGTAGCCGAGGCGCGACGCCATTTCAAGTCCATTCATTCCGTAGCCCATCCAGTAGGGGGCGGAGTGATGATAAACCGTGCCGTCTGGTTTGACGAACGCGGCATTGCCGCGCATCGTCGCCAGTTGCCGGTTCTTTGCGGCGCTGTAGAGCCGGAGGAAGCGGGTCTGTTCGGCGGGGTCATTGAGCGAGGCGATCACCAGAAGCTGAAAAAACATCACCGAACGCAGTTTGTCGGCGCTGGCCTCGGTCGGGGTGAAGAGTTCATTGAAGTGCGAATAATAACGCAGCGTTTTGAGTTCGCGCTCGAGAATTCCGGCTTTGGCAAGTTCGTCGCGAAGGAGGAACAAAATGAGGTTATAGCCGGACTGGCCGAGCACCACCCCGTAGCAACTGCCCATTGAGCTTCCCTCCGCCCAGCCCTGATCGTTGGTGTGGTCGAGGCCGAGGATGATTTTTTGCAGCAATTCCGGACTTTGGTAATACGGATTTGGCTTTGCCGGTGAACCGGGATAGCAGTAGAGCAAGGTCATCGGCAGCAGCACCGCGTCGATCAGTTTCTGAACTTGCGGCGCTCCGGCGTGCAAGGTGCCGAAAAGCGGCTGACCGGTCACCCGTCCGTCGGGATGCCGGACGATTTTGAATTGATCGAATTCCTTTAATACCTTGGGCGCGTCGGCAATCATCGAGGCGCGAAGTTTGGCAACTTCCGGATGACGGTCGGCTTCGGGACTGCCGTTGATCCAGTTGCGCAAACGTTCGCCGACAACCTTGGTCGCCGCGAGCTCGGCGGAGGAGGGGGGGGTGTTGTCGGCGGGCGGCTTCTGGCGGTAGGTGGCGAGCGTTTGATCAACGCCGCCGCTTTTGGGCGGATTGATTGCGAGCTGGAAGTCCGATTCGCGCACCCAGAGCACGTTGTCGATCAGCTCGAAGCGGTCAAAAAACAAGGTGCCCGGTTTGGCGGTGGCGGCAATGAAGCGGATCGCGTCAAGCGGAGGCATTTTTTTCTCGATGATTTTGGCATCCTGCGACGGCATCAGCCAGACCGCGCGCCAGCCTTTGAAGCCAAGTTTGACTTCAAATGTCCAGACTGCCCGGCCGTTCGCCATCCCCTCGATTTTAAGCGCACCCGGTTGGACGGTCGGGCTGTAAACCCAGAATTTGAGCCCGCCCGCGCGGTTGGCGGCGAGTTTCAAGGCTTCCGGATTGATGATTGAGAAGGAACCGCCGGACTGGAACTCCCAGGCGAGCGACTTGGCGTCCTGTTTGAAATGAAGGTCTGATTGTGCGAGTTTCGATTTTTCCGCCTTGAAATCGGCAAGGTCGGCGACATCTTCAAAGGAGTACATCGCACTTTTGAACGTACCGCGGTCAAAGCGGTCGATGTTGGCATCGTATCCGACGCCGATCTGTACGGCCGCGCACAAACTCAGGAGGGTTGAAGCAAGCATTGGATGTCCTTTCGGTAACGGCTTGATGATTTTTGCATAACAATCTACTATCGGAGCTAAAATGAGAAATGCAAGCGGCAAAACGAGTCGCGCAAATAAAAAATGATCATCTGATCACTTTGAGATGCACATCTTTCCGACTTGCCGAAGAGAACGGGCAATTCCGCAACCGGCATTGCCCGTTTCGGCTCTGCGTATCATTCCGCCTTATTTTGTCGTCAGCGTCCATTCGACGATCTGGTGAGCGTCAAGTTCGGGGATGACGACACGCCATCCTCCCTCGACCGGCACAAACGGCAATTTTTGATTGCCGGGCTGCAGGCAGACGCCTGCCGGCGCCGGACCGCTGACTTCAAGCGCAAAATTTCGCAGCGGAACCGCAAATTCACCAGGGAAAAAGCGTAATTTCCGCCCGGGCTCAAAGGCTTCGGTGTGATTGATCAAATGGCACCAATAACGATTTCCGTTGTCATCGCGGCGCACGACAAGCTCTATGGGCAGCGGATCGACGACTCTGACCGCGGGATGGAACCCGGCGGCGATCAGCGGAACCGCAATCAACGCCGCGGTTTCCGCCGAAGGCTCATGGGCATAGGCGAGAAAGGGATTAAATGCGTAATAGAGCACCTTTCCTTTGCCGATTTGCTTCACTCCCGCTCCGAAACGGTACGAATTCCGGTCGACATCCGGATAACCCCAGGGATACCAGTCGCCCTTGGCAAAATGATCTTCATTGATCAGCGAGGCCATTTCAAGCAACGTTTTGCCGCCGTCCAGTTGAGCGTGCGCGAAATTCACCGGAACGGGGATATCGAGTCCATCCAATACTTTTGAATCAACTTCGGGACTCAGTCGTACATAGGATCGTTCCGGACCGCGGCGATCGGTGATTTTCAGTCCGATTGCCGCCGCTAATTCGGGATCGACCCTGCCGGACAATACCAGCAGCCCGCCTTGGTTGACGAAAGCGAGCAATTGCGTCCGGCTTGCCTGGTCGAGCACCGGCAAATTCGGCGCTACGATGCATTGCAGATTGCCGGAAGCCAATGAAGATTCCAGCGTCAAATCAGTCAGCACCCCGTAATTGTACCCGTGGCGGGTAAAGAACCGGGCGGAGGCTTCGAAGTCCTGGGCGAAAAAACGATCATTGGTCTGAGCCACGTGGTCGCTTTTTGCCTTGTTCTCAATGAAACGGCTGCTGAAATCCTCCTCCGAAGCGGAACAGGTGAACAAACACAGATCAGGTTGAGGCTTCCCTTCGGAAAACCACGGTTTCTGAGCTGTTAATTTGCGCCGAATGTCGCCGATTTCGGCACAGATGCGGGGATTCAGTTCGCCATCCGCGCGCGGCACCACATAGCACATGTAGGTGCTGCCGGAGGCTAATACGGAAGCCGCTTCGCGTTCGATCTGCCAGGCCGACTTGCGGTCCTTCTCCCCCCACCAGCGGAAAGCCGGGGAGATGATTTCGGAAGGTTTGCCGGTGGCGCTCCAGAGTCTGGCATAATATCCGGATTCAATGATTTCGCCGCAATATCCCCAAAACGTGTCGCGACTCAAAAAATCGGTCGCAATACCCTCACTGCGGGGATAGCGGTAGGCGCTGCTGATCGCCACCAGCGTATTCGGAGACACCTTCTTGACTTCATCGACAATCCGCTTCCTGATTTTTTCGGCACGGCGAATGAAAAAAAGCGCGGTTTCCCGAGGGGCCGGATCCTGATCGGGCGGCAGCAGTTTACGACCGGTTTCCGCTTCAAAAATCTTTTTCGTCCAGGGGTCGCGACTCAATCCCCAGTAGGGGTCGGAGGTGAAAATGTCGAACCACAGGGCGTCCGGATGATAGGTGGTTAGAAACTCCCGCACTTCGGGAAGAAACACTTCTTCGAAATAAGGGGAATTGAGGTTCGCTTTTCCCGGCGTGTCGATCTTGTGGACCGGCGGCAATGTGCCGTCGCCGGGATCCATCCGCAGATCCGGCCTTTTTTCAAAAATCACCGAATCATCGCCGAGGCCGAAGTAGGCTATCACCTTGATGCCATTTTTCTGCAATGCACGGGCGCGCTCGCCGTAATAATCACTTTTAAGCATCGGATGCTTGATGCCCAGCTTCCCGTCATAGTAGCGATAGCCGAGCGAATCTTTGGCCTCCAGCGTGACCGCCGACACGCCGGTGCTCCGCAACGCCTTGATATATGACTCGGCGTCCCATTTCGTTCCGACCGGATCAAACCGGTGAAAGTGGAAACAACAGGCCAGCTTGAACAGATCGTTTTGATACCAGTTGCCGTCCGTTCTGACCTCTTTTTCCATTTTGTTGTTCTCCCCGGTATCGTTCTGATTGCCGGCGGTTAGGGCTGCCGCAAAAAACATCAGCGAGATCATAGTTGTCATTTGCATGATGAAATTGCCCGAAAAAAACTTCTTTGTGGTCATAAAGCCTCCCAAATGATCCTCACCAAACCGCAACATATGAAAGCTAACTTGTTCTGTGCTGACACCCAAGCCGCAACTGCCCGCCGAAGCGCCCCGCTGGTCATTATGACGAATTTGCCATCCGCAATGCCGATCGTTTTGAGGAGCGCGCTGTGACGCTCGGGATCAATTCGGTGCTGGTCAAGCGGCCGGGAAGATAAATCCGGCGCGGATGGATGGTCGCCGGATTGAGAAGACGTTCGCATTCTTCGAAGGCCGTCATGCCGATCTCGGTCCAGTCGGCGGCGATCGTCGGACAGCGTTTAAGCCAGGGACAGAACAAGCTTTTGCCGTCGATAGACAGTGTGACGGCCAGGTCGCCCGGGAGCTTGCCGGCATGTGTTTGCGCATAGGCTTCAGCGCAATAGTGATACGTGTTGTCGGAGGTGAAAAAATATCCCCGGTCCGGCTGGTAATCGTTTTTTGCCGGATGCACCGAAGATGTGACATGCCATGCCGTGATTTCTCCGAATTCGGAAAATCGGTCGGCG
>JBFWIO010000291.1:0-4702 GCA_050255955.1 Victivallaceae bacterium | reverse complement strand
TCCTCCTCGAGGGGGTCCCGGGATTGGCCAAAACAATGGCGGTCCGTTCCCACGCCCAGACCCTCAACGGTTCTTTCGCCCGACTCCAGTTCTCTCCGGACCTTTTGCCGGCGGACCTGACCGGGACGCGCATCTACAACGGCGCGACCCATGAATTCAGCACCAAGCTCGGGCCGGTCTTCGCCAACATCGTGCTCGCCGACGAAATCAACCGCGCCCCGGCCAAAGTCCAGAGCGCCTTGCTTGAGGCGATGCAGGAAAAACAAGTCACCATCGCCGGCGAAACTTTCAAGCTGCCGGCTCCTTTTCTGGTGCTGGCGACCCAGAACCCGATCGAACAGGAGGGCACTTATCCGTTGCCGGAAGCCCAGCTCGACCGCTTTATGTTCAAGCTCAAAATCGACTACCCCAAGCGGGCCGAGGAAGAGCTGGTGGTGCGCCGGATGGGACACCCCGCCCACTTTGTTCAGGCGGTCGCGGTGGCGACGCTGGCCGACGTCGAGGCGGCGCGCAAGATGGTGGACCAAATTTACATGGATGAGAAGATCGTCGAATATATTCTCGACCTCGTTTTCGCCACCCGGCCGGGACATCGCAATGAGTTGTCCTCGCGCCAGTCGCAGGCCAGGCTTGACCAGCCTTGCGCGCTGATCGACTTCGGGGCTTCACCGCGCGCGTCGATCGCGCTGGCGGTGGCGGCGCGCGCGGCGGCTTTTCTCGCCGGGCGCGCCTACGTGGTGCCGCAGGATGTCAAGGATATCGCGCCGGACGTGCTCCGGCACCGGATTATCCTCTCTTACGAGGCCGAAGCCGAGAGCATCGACACCGACGCCGTGATCCGGATGCTGCTGGACGAACTGCGGACGCCTTGATCACGCATTTGGTTTGCCAAGGGGGTGAAGCATGCTTCCGGTGGAGTTAATGAAGCAGATCCGGCTGCTTGAAATCCGGACCAACCGCATTGTCGACGAGATCACCGGCGGCGCGTACCGCAGTGTCTTCAAGGGACGCGGGATCGAATTCGAAGAGGTGCGTGAATACACCATCGACGACGACGTTCGCGACATCGACTGGAACGTTTCGGCGCGGATGAACGCGCCCTACGTCAAAAAATACATCGAGGAACGTGAACTCAACGTACTGTTGATGCTCGACTTGTCCGCCTCCGGCAACTTCGGCTCGGGGGAAAAGAGCAAACGCCGGACCGCCGCCGAACTCGCCGCCCTGCTCGCCTTCAGCGCCGCCGGCAACGGGGACAAGGTAAGCTTGCTCCTTTTCACCGACCGCACCGAACTCTACGTACCGCCGCGCAAGGGGCGCAAGCATACGTTGCGAATGATCCGCGACATGCTCGCCTTTGAGCCGCAGGGCAAGGGCACCGATATCGGTCTTGCGCTGCGCGAGGCAAAGGATCTCCTTGCCAAGCGAAGTGTGATTTTCCTGTTGAGCGACTTTGTCGCCGGGGGTGACTTTGAGTCGGCGCTGAAGACGGTCAACCGCAAGCACGATTTGATTGCGGTGCGGGTGCGCGACGAGGCCGAACTTGCCTGGCCGCTGCCGCTCGGGGTCGAAGTCGAGGACGCCGAGACCGGCGAAAGTGTTTCTTTCGGCGGATCGCCAGGCGAACTTGCCGCTTACGCCGGCGCGGCGCAGGAAGAACTCGACCAACGCGCCAAAGTCTGCGCCCGGGCCCAGGTCGACCTGATCGATCTTCACTGCGGCGAAGATCCGATGAAACCGCTGGTCAATATCTTCAACCGCCGGCGCCGCCGGAACCGGAGGTGAATCGATGGGGAAGCTCAAAAAAAATCTGATCGCCATCGCCGCCGTACTATTGACGCTGGCGGTGCTGGCCGGAGCTGGATACCTCGTTTCTCTCGCCGCCGAAATGCCGGGGAACGCGCTCGCTTTCAACTGCAACCCGGCGAGCGAATCCAAGCTCGGCGACCCGATCGAAGTCGAGGGGTTGATGACGCTGCCGCTCTGGGTCAGCCCGGCCAAGGTCGAAGTCGCCGCTCCCGAGAACACCGTGCTTGCGGGTTCGCCCGAAATCAAATTTGACGCCTACCGCTGGAACAAAGCGCGCTACCGGGTGCGTTACCGGCTGCGCTCACTTGCCCCCGGCGACACCCGGGGGGGCATGACCACCGTCCACTTCGACGGCGGCCGCCGCAAAGTCGAGCCGCAGAGCGCCGCGCTGCCGGTCTTCAAGATCAAACCGGTCACCGGCGGGGAGGGGATGCCGGAACTTGCCGGTAAACTCGAAGTTCCGCCGGATCATGCGTACTGGCCGTACTGGGCGGCGGGGATCGCGCTGGCGGTTTTCTTCGCGGTCTACTTTTTCCGCCGCCGTGCCGCGGTCGAGGGGGCCAAAGCCGCCGCCCCGCCGTGGGTACGGACCAAGGAAGAGCTGGCCAGGCTCAAGGACAACGTCCGCAGCCGCCGGATCGGCCTCGAGAGCGCCTTTGTCCGGCTGACCGACCTGGTGCGCGGCTATCTTGAGGAGCGCTACGCCATTGCCGCCTCGACCCGGACCACCGATGAGTTCATGGATTCGCTGCGCCGCAGCGACGCCCCGATTCCGGACGGCGAAAAGCCGTTCATCGGCGAATTCCTGACCGTCGCCGACCAGGTCAAATTCGCCAAACTCGCGCCCGACGAGGCGCAGCTCTTCGCCGCGGTGGACGGCGCGGAAACGCTGGTCGATCACACCGCCCCCAAAGCGGAACTTGCGGAGGAGGGCCCCAAACATGTTTGAATTCGCATATCCGTGGGCGTGGGCGCTGCTGATTTTGCTTTTGCCGCTCTTCTGGTGGGTTGAAGCCCGCCGCAAACGGCCGACGCTGGTGGTGGCTTCGGCGCAGCCGTTCCGGAGCGGCGCGACGCGCCGGATTGCCTTGGCGGCGTGGTTGTATTTCCTCGGCGCATTGCTGATTGTCGCGGCGCTGGCGCGGCCGCGCTTTGGAGACGAAAAGGTGCTGATCCGTTCGCAGGGGGTGGATATCGTGCTCGCGCTCGACCTCTCGGGTTCGATGGCGGCGATTGACGTTCCCCGCAGCATCACCGACAGCGCCACCCTCAACCGGGCGATTGAGGAGGGCAAGATCAAAAACCGGCTCGATGTCGCCAAAGAGGAACTCGCCAAATTCGTCGCCGGGCGGCCCAACGACCGGATCGGCCTCATCGGTTTCGCGCCGTTGGCCTACAATCTTGCGCCACCGACGCTTGACCACGGCTGGATCACCGGCCAGCTCGGGCGGCTCCAGCCGGGGATCATCGGCGACCAGACCGGGATTGCCGCGCCGTTGGCTTCGGGGATTCACCGTTTGAAGGATTCGCCGGCCCCGCGCCGGGTGATCGTACTCTTCACCGACGGCGCCAACAACATCGACAACCGGATCACCCCGGAACAGGCGGCCGAGCTCGGCAAGGAGTCCAACGTGACCATCCACACTGTCGGCATCGGCAGCGACAATGCGTATGTCCCGGTCGACACCTTCGCCGGTAAGCGCTTCCAGCCGATGGGCGCGAATTTCGACGAAGCGTCGTTGAAAGCGATCGCCGCGGCCTCCGGCGGCCGTTATTTCCACGCCGCCGACGCCGAGGGGATGAAAGAGGTGATGAAGGAGATCAACGCGCTTGAAACCACCACCTTTGAGCACCCCAAATACGTCGAATACCGTGAACTCGGACCGAAACTCGCAGTCTTCGCCCTCCTCGCCCTCCTCGCCGCCTTTCTGCTCGAAAACACAGTCAGATTGCGTCTGCCGTAACCATCGGCAGCGCCTTTTCGCAATTCATTCGCGCTTGAATTTAATTGAACAGGAGGAACGCATCGGTGAATATCGGCATACTGTGGGATATTGAAAATGTGACGCCGCCTTCAAATTCAAACTATATCCAGGCCATCATCGATGCCGTCTGCGTCAACGGTCATCTTTCCTATGCAATGGCTTTCGGCGACTGGCGCGACTCGCGAATCTCAGATCTTACCGATGAGCTGGCTGCGAGTAATTTTGAGCTGATCCATACGCCGCATCGCAAGAAAAAGAACAGCGCCGACATGTCGCTGGTGGCGCATGGGGTGGAGCTCATCTTTCAATATCCGAGTATCGAGCGATTTGTTCTCATTTCCGGCGACGGCGACTTCAGGCCCATGCTTCTGATGCAGAAAAAACACGGCAAGGAAACCTGGGTGGTCTGCGATGTGAACAAAAGCGCATCGGAGGATTTGATCAAAATGGCCGATCACTCATTGGATTATCGCGATATCATCAAAGACACCGAGACTTTCGATGAGCCAAAGACCGCCAATCCGAAACCTCTGGATACCGTATTGAGCAAGGAGCGGGCTTTCGAATTGTTCAAAGAGACGGTTGGACTGATGATCAGGGCCGGCAACAAACCCGCATCAGGCGGGGTAAAATCACGGATGAAGCTTTTGAATCCACAGTTCGATGAAAAAACGCTGGGATATGAGTCATGGTTCGCTTTTGCTCAGGACGCCAGTGATGCAACGCAAATCGGCTGGAAAGACGGTGCGTTTGTTTTCGATAAAACACCGGAATCTACGATCCCGTCGGTATTCAAGTCCCTGATCGATGCGCTGCCGGCGGACGGAGCTTGGATTTCATTCGCCAAGGCGGTGCAGAAAATCGATTTTAAAAGTTCAGGTTACAAGAAATTCAAGGATCTCGCCCTT
>JBFWIO010000290.1:0-4703 GCA_050255955.1 Victivallaceae bacterium | reverse complement strand
TTCCGATCTCCGACCGACAATGGCAAACCTACCAGATCGCCGCGCCGATCGTAGACAACAACATCGAGGGCGCACGCAAGACCCTGACCGATTTCCTGAACACCATGAGCCGAAAATAACCCCCGGATTCGGATGACATGAATAGATTTCTGTACGCACCGCGGATTTTGTTTCTCGCGCTATGGTTGCTGATGATGTTTGCCGCCCGCGCCGATGAGGGTTCGGAAAAACGGATTCTCTTTATCACCTCCTATTCAATGTCCTATACCTGGACCAAGGATGTCACCACCGGCTTCTGCAATGCATTTCCGGTTGGGTTGGAGAAGTTCCGGATCGAGGTGTTTGAGCTCGGCATGCTCCACTTTTCCGGTGCTTGCGCCGAAGCCGTACCGCAGCAGTTGAGCGAAAGGCTCCGCAGCGGCAACTACCAGCTGATCGTCGCCATCGACCAGCCCGCGCTGGAGATGCTCAAGCGTCATTACGAACAACTTCCCCCCGACATCCCGCTGCTTTTCTGCGGCGACATCCATCCCGACGACGTCCGGGACTTTCCCCATGAGAACAAATTCAGCGTGCTGCGCGCCGCCAACATCGAGGAAAATCTCAGGCTCGCCGTCAAGCTCCGGCCGCAAACCCGCGAAGCGGTGATCATCACCGCCGCCGGAGCCGAGGCGGAAGCCATGCGCCGCCGGATCGGCGCGCTCCGCAATCCCCCCTGCAAACTCACGCTGATTGACGGCTCCGACCACTCGACCGCGGCGATGCTGGACAAAGTCGCGGCGCTCAATTCCGATGCGATCGTCCTGTTTTTTGACTGGCAAAGTTCCGGGAGCGAAAACTATCAGACCCCGACCACCATCATCCGCATGATCACCGAAAAAAGCCCGGTTCCGGTCTTTGCCGTTACCGACTCCTACCTCGGCAACGCCGGCCTGACCGGCGGCGTCGTGACCGTCGGAAAAACCCATGGCCGGGATGCCGCAAAACTCGCCCGCCGCATCCTCGAAAATCAAGTCGGGCCCGACGGCCGGGAACCGCGCGTCACCGAGCCGACGGTGATTCTCAACTATCCGGCCTTCGTCCGGCACCGGCTGCCGGAGCGTGAGATGCCGGAAGGGGCTTTCATCAACCGTCCGCCCGGCTGGCTGGAGGCCAACCGGATCAATGTCGCCGGCGGCGTCGCGCTGCTGCTGGTGCTCGGCTGCTGGGCGCTGTTCTATCTGCGCGACCGCAACCGCAACCGGCGGTTCCAGGCGATCTACTCGGCACTGCCCCAACGGGTGGTGGTGGTCAACCGCAAAGGGCGGATTCTCTTTAACCACATCGAGCCGCACCTTTTCGGCCCGCACGAACTCGTAACGCTGCCGCACCAGCTCAATGAACAGTTCAAAGAGGTGATCGAACGGGTGTTCACCAGCGGTAAATCCGAAACCATCGAATATGTCTTCGGCGAAGAGATCCGCAGCGCCTTTTTCTCGTGCTTGCCGAAACCGGTTTTCGGCGAGGAGACGGTGATGTGGGTTTCGACCGACATCACCGAGCTTGCCCATTCCCGCGCACAAATCGCCGAAGCGGCGGAATACTTCCGCACCACCCTCGAGTCGATCGGCGACGGCGTGATCGTCACCGACGCCGACCGGATCGTCACCATCTGCAATCCGGTCGCCGCAGGCTTTACCGGCTACCCCGGCGACGAAGCGATCGGCAAATCGCTTGACTCGGTGTTCCATATCGTCAGCTACCGTGACGGCTCACCGGTGGAGTCTCCGGTGGCCAAAGCGATTGCGAACGATACGATCGTCGAACTTGCCAACCACACCGATCTGGTTTCCCGCGACGGTAAACGCTATCACATCGCCGACAGTGCCGCGCCGCTCCACGACAAATCCGGCGCGATCATCGGCGCGGTCTTGGTATTCCGCGACGTCACCGAGGAATACGATACGCGTGACCGGCTCCAGATGACCCACAATTTGCTGCGGAACGCTTCGCAACTGGCCAATATCGATTATTTTCACTTTGATTTCAAAAACAAGGTTTCGCTGACGCCGGAAAACCGGAGCTGGCCGCGGCGCGACGGCATGCCGATTCCGCCTGCGGAATGGATCTATCCCCCCGACCTCGCGGCATTCGAAGCGGGATGGAATGATCTGCGCGAAGGGCGCAAAGATTTTTTGCAACAATCCTACCGTGCCTGCGACGGCGGTAAAATCCGTTATTTTACCATGTGCGCGCAGCCTTTCCAGGACGGCGAAGGAACGATCCGGCCCGAGCAATTTTTCGGCGTCATGCAGGAAGTCACCGACATCCAGAACACCCTCAACGAATGCCGCGACGCCAACAGCTTGCTCAACGTGATTCTCGCCAATTTCCCCAATCCGATCCAGATCAAGAACTTCTCCGACAATCTGCGGTTTCTGCTGGTCAATCCCGGCTTCGCCCGATTCTTCGGCAAGACGCCGGAGGAGATCGTCGGCAAGACCGACTTTGAGCTCTTCCCCAGCGCCTCGGACGCACAGAGTTTCCGCGACGACGACCTCAAAGCCGCCGCCACCGGCGAAGTCCTCCGTTTCGAGGACCGCTTCTGTGACGTCGAGGACCAGACCCACGACCTGATCACCAGCAAAACCGCGGTCACCCGCTCCGACGGCACCCGGCTCCTGGTGGCGATCAGCACCGATGTGACTGAGTTGCGCAAACAGCAGCGCCAGCTTGACCGCCACAATCAGGTGCTGACCCGTTACCTGCTTCAGGATCGGGTGGTCAATGAATGTTTGGAGACATTGATCCTCAACATCGACTTTGAGACCACCCTCGGAAAAATCATTCCCCACCTCGGCCGGGAGCTCGGAGTCGGCTGCTGCGCGCTGTACCGCTACGAAAAAGCCGATGCCAAACTGGCCCGCATCCGGAAGTGGCCGCCCGCTCCGTCGGAGGAAGATGCCGGCTTCCTCGACGTGATCGACGAAAAAAACTATCCTGCCAGCTTCCAGGTGCTGCGCGGCTTCGGCGAACTTGCCGGGCGCAAAAACAATCCGGACAACTCCCCCGAGGCGAAAGAAATCAACACCTACCTCGCCGGACGCAATGTGCAAAACTTCGTCAGCGTGCCGGTCCGCTTCCAGGGCGGATACTGGGGCAATGTTTATATGGAATTCAACGACGACATCGACTTCGACGAAGCCGAAATGCGAATGGTCCGCTCCACCGCCCGGATCATCGAAATCCTGCTCGAGCGCGAGCAGATTCAAAATCAGCTGATTCGCAGCGAAGCCGAGAAAAACATGATCTGGGAAATGCTGACCATCCCGCTGCTGCTGACCGACCTCGATCACAACGTGATCCGGGTCAATCCGGCAATGGAGCGCCTGACCGGCAAAAGCGCCGCCGGAATCGTCGGGCTGCCGTGTTTTGAAACCCTCTGCAAGGTTGACTGTCTGAAGGATTTATGCCCGGTCCGCCAGATCGCTCAAGATGGCATGCTCAAGCAGGTCGAGCGTCGTTTGTATGGCCGCGACTTCAGCGTCACCGCGCTGCCGGTGTTTGAAAACGGCAAATTGGTGAACATTCTCCAGATCTTCATCGATGTCACCGAAATCAACGAAAACCGCCGGCAGTTGCTCCAGGCGATCGAGGCGGCGCAGGCGGCCAACCGCGCCAAGAGCACCTTTCTCGCCACCATGAGCCACGAAATCCGCACCCCGCTCAATGCGGTGATCGGCTACAGCGAACTGCTCAAAAACGGCAACCTGACGGTGGAGGAAAGCCACGACTATCTGGAGTCCATCCACTTCGCCGGAAACGCTTTGCTCCAGCTGATCAACGACATCCTCGACCTCTCGAAACTGGAGGCGGGCAAAATGGCGCTGCCGACCGCGCCAAGCGACGTCGCCGAACTGGCCCGCGAACTGATGTCGATTTTCAGCCATCGCGCCCGCGAGAAGAACATTGAGCTCATCGTCGAATGTCCGAAGTCGCTGCCGCTGCTGGAACTCAACGTCCAGAGGTTGCGCCAGGTTCTGCTCAATCTGCTCGGCAACTCGATTAAGTTCACCTCCGGGGGGCGGGTCGGAATGGCAATCGACTTTGGCATCGAAGACGCCGATACCGGTACGCTGACCGTCAAGATCAGCGACACCGGAGTCGGCATCGCGCCGGAATATCACGCCCGGATTTTTGATCCCTTTGTCCAGCAGAACCATGTGCGGGGCAACCAGGATGGAACCGGTCTCGGGCTCGGCATCTCCAAGCGCCTGGTCGAGCACATGCGCGGCAAGTTGGATTTCGAGAGCGCAGTCGGTGCGGGAACGGTATTCACCATCACCTTGCCCGGGATTCGCTTTGAACACCGCGCGGTCGAGACGGCGGTTCCGGCGCAAGCGCCGTCAGCCGCACCGATTCCGGCGCCGGTTCATTCGGTGCTGATCGTGGACGATGTGCCGATCAACGTCAAAATGCTTCAGGCGATGCTGACCAAGCTGAAACTGGAGGTCAGAACCGCCAATTCGGCGAAAGAAGCATTGCAGAAGCTTGAGGACTTCCGCCCGCAACTGATCCTGACCGACATGTGGATGCCGGAAATGAACGGCGCGGAATTCGCGGCGGAGCTCCGTCCGCGGCCGGAATTTGACATGATTCCGATCGTGGCGGTGACCGCCGATACTGAAACCGACGGCAATTTCCAGATGGATCACTTCAGCGGA
>JBFWIO010000289.1:0-4774 GCA_050255955.1 Victivallaceae bacterium | reverse complement strand
GCCCCGGTTGCCCCGGCCGCGCCGTCATCCCCGGCTCCGGAAGCGCCGCGCGACGACCGCACCGTGCACGATCTCTCGGAAGCCTTGAAGAGC
Source organism: Victivallaceae bacterium (assembly GCA_050255955.1). Taxonomy (GTDB): domain Bacteria; phylum Verrucomicrobiota; class Lentisphaeria; order Victivallales; family Victivallaceae; genus JAVBUI01. Next base: position 4,681 of record JBFWIO010000289.1, on the reverse strand, counting down.
GGCAAACTCAAACTTTTTGGCGGACGCGGCGAAGATCGTGCCGCCGTTGCCGATGCGGGGACGACCAAAAGTACGCGGCGGATTTTCTCCAACCGTCTTTTTTATACCGTGGTGGTTTGCGCGGTGGCGGTGGCGATAGCCGCATTTTATCACATTACCCAGCTCAGGAAACAGGCCCAGTCCGCGCCGTCCGAGGCTAAATTCAATCCCAGGGATTTTCTGCTTTGCTATGAAAAAGAGGTCGTCGGCAGCGACAACGTCTTTCGCTTCGTCCTCCTGATCGAGAACGGCAAAGCCACCTTTATTATCGACGACCTCAAGTCGCAGCGCCGGTTTCTGCGTGAGGTGGATGAGCTTACCGAGAGCAATGTCGAGATTCTGCGCAACAGCATCGACCGCTCCGGCTTTATGACGATGCGCTCCCCCGAGTCCGGAGTGGCGCAGAACAACGAGGATCAGCGCCGCCGCCTGGTGGTCGGCGAACGTGACAAGGTGAACGACGTCACCGTGCTTAACACCACCGCGCCCAAGGCGTTCGATGATGTCGAATACGCAATCAACGCCTTTGCCGAGAATTACGGGCTCCAGACCATTGCGATGACCCCCGAGGAGTTGCGCGATCAGGCCGAACAGAGCTTTGTCAAGGCCGAAGATCTCTTCTCCAACCGCGAGGCCAAGCTGTCGAATTTGCGCTCGGCGATCCAGCGCTACACGCTGGCGGTCAACTACCTTGAGCAGTTTTCGCCGAAACCCGCGCTGTGGGACCGTGCCCGCAAGCGCCTGGAGGAAGCCGAAAAAATCCGCCGCCAGAAGTATCAGGACCTCAATTACGAACGTATCCGTCTGGTCAACGTCAAGGAGTTCGAGCAGTTGCGCTTTGTGCTCCACCAGATGATGGAGCTCTGCGATCCGGATTCGCGCGAATACGATTCGGCGCGCCAGATGCTGTTCAAACTTGACAACTATCTCAACCGGACGGGCAAGAAGAAATGAAAAGATCGTCATTCAACACATTTTTGTTCGCCGTCGCCGGTTCGCTTGCGTTGCTTGTCGGGAACGGTTGCTCCGAAGCGCCCAAGCCGCCGCCGCGGGCCAAAATCGACATCTCCGGTACGCCGGAAAAAGCGGAAATCGTGATTGCCGGCAAAGTGGTCGGGGAAATCCCCAAAACCTTGAGCGGCACCCCCGGCATCTACCGGGTGCAGATCCGCAAACCGGGCTACCTGCCGCGGTGGTTTGCGGTAGTCGCCAAAGCCGGCGAGACCGCCCGTATCGAGGCCGAACTGGTGGAACAGGGCAGTGTGGTGCTCATCAACAGCCGTCCCGACGGCGCCGAAATCCGCCGTGACGGCGTGACCCTCGGCAAAACGCCGCTGGTGCTCCCCCGGCAGCCGGTCGGGAAACACACCATTCAGGTATTGAAATCGGGATATGCCGAGCGTTCGGTATCTTTTGTGGTCGCCGACGCCCGGCCGCAGGAAGTGATGATTTCGCTCGATTCAAACATCGGCAAGCTGATCGTTGACTCGACCCCTTCGCAGGCGCGGGTGTTCATCGACAACCGCCCCTCCGGCTACACGCCATTTCAGGGTGAACTCGACGAGGGTCGGCATCACGTCAAGATCGAAAAAGCCGGGTTCCTGAGCGTGGAAGAACAGATTATCGTGGTTCGCGACCAGACCGAAAAGCGGAACTACAAACTCTCCGGCCAGCCCGGCAGCATTCAGGTCAATTCGATTCCTCCGGGCGGGACCGTCATGGTGGACGGCAAAGTCGCCGGGGTCACCCCGGCACTGGTTCCCGACGTCGGCACCGGGGAACACACCGTATCGGTTGCCCTCGAAGGGTACGACGCCATGGAGAAAACCGTTGAAATCGCTTCCGGCAGCCGCCAGGAGCTTAATTTTATGCTGGAAAGCAGCACCGGCGGAATCGACCTTGCGGTCTTTCCGGTCGGGGTTTCGGTCTACATCAACGGCAAGCTCCACGGTGTGGCCAAAGCGAGCGAAACCGCGACCCAGCCGGAGTTGATCCGGTTGCGCAATCTCGCCCCCGGCAACTATCAGGTCACGATCGCCCACAAACTGGCGCTGCCGGACCGCCGGACGGTGAACATCGCGGTGGAAAAAGGCAAGGTTGTCCGTCCGCCGCAACTCGAACTCTGGGTGCCGAACGTCGAAGTCAAATGGAAGTCGAACGGCCTGGTCGAGACCGGAGTGCTCTATGCGGAGAATGAAAATCAGATCACTTTTGGCGCTGAACGCGGTGTCAAAGGCGAGTATAAGAAGTCTGATTTTGAATACATCAAACCCTTGGAATCCAAGGAAAAGGAGTAAGAATGAATAGTTTCGTCGAACAGCAGAAAGCCACTGCCGCCGCGCTGGGCAAAATCCGGATCGTGCCGGTGCTCGCCCTGGAGAGCGTCGCCGACGGGGTCAAGATTTGTGAAATTTTTGCCCGTCAGGGGCTTCTCGGCGCGGAAATTACGTTCCGCACCAAGGCTGCCGCGGAGATCATCAAGGAAGTTTCCAACCAGTTCCCGCAGCTTCTGGTCGGGGCGGGCACTGTGCTCAACGTCTTTGACTTGCACCGCGCCTTTGCCGCCGGAGCCAAGTTCGCGGTGGCGCCCGGTTTCAATCCGACGGTGGTCAAGGAGGCGGTGCGCGCTTCTTTCGCATTCAGCCCCGGCATTGCCACGCCGTCGGAAGTGGAGCAGGCGTTTGAACTCGGCTGTTCGATGCTGAAGTTCTTCCCGGCCGAAGCGGCCGGCGGCACCGCGATGCTCAAGTCGATCATTGCGCCCTACAAACATCTCGGCGTGCGCTTCATGCCGACCGGCGGCGTGACCACCGCCAACGCGGCCGAATATCTGTCGATTCCGCAGGTTGCGGCCGTCGGCGGCACCTGGCTCGGCAAAGCCGACGACATCGCCGCCGGCAAGTGGGAGCTGATCGAGGAAGGGGTCAAAAACGCAGTCGCCTTCGCCGCCCAGTATCCGGCAAAGTAACTATCGACTCATTTGACTTGAAAAACAAACGGGCAAATCCGAAAATCGGACTTGCCCGTTTGTTTTAGCCAGCATGTTGCATGAAAAGGCTGGAGATTTGAGCAAAGGCTTTGAGAATCAGCAAGATGCAAGCGCCGCAGGTGATAACGAGTTATCGACGGGGATTTTGCGTCTTGGTGAGCTCAATGGATTGCTCAAATCCCAGTCGGCTTCATGCAATATGCAGGTAGAGGAATCGACTCATTCCGTTTTCAGCTTCGGCTCCGGCGGCGGCTTCGCGGCGGGCGGCTGGCTGATCGCCGGCTTGAAGGCGGAAACCCGGTCGCGGACTTCGGCGGCCTCGTCGGCGAGACGGACGGCGGATTTCTCCATCTTTTGAGCCGCGTTTTCCGGTGTCAGGCCGCGCTCGCGCAGCTCGTGCATCAGCAGCCAGACGACTACCGCGCCGATAATGATACCCGCAATCAGGCAGCCGCAGGAACCGGCTACACAACCCTCTTTTGCCATTATTTGGCTCCGACTTCACTTCTCGGACGAACCGGCTTCAACACCAGTTCAAGCACCGGGCGGCTCCAGACCGCATAGCCGGAGGCATGATCGTCGGGGGGCATGTGAAACAATTTCCAGATTCCGCGGCGGCGTTCGCGCAGACGGAAGTTGCCGCGTTTGTCGCGCATGAGTTCGATTTCACGGTAATGCGGCGGACGTTCGTCACCGATGAAGATCCAGATTTCGCCGGTGAAGCCGGCCTTGAGCTCCTCGCCCGAACTCCGGATCGCCACGGCCTGGCCCGGGATGTCTTCGCCGCGCTCGGTCAGTTCGTTGGAGTTCGACAAAGCGAAATTGTGCAAAGTGTCCTCGCCGGTGTATTTCGAGAGCTGGGCCAGGGTCAGGACCGGGAGCATTTTGCGGCCGGTGATATACGGCGTGGCTTTTTCGGCCGCGGCGGGTTCGCTGTCGGCGGTGTTGCCGTACATGATCCCGGCGGCGGCGAACATATCCTCGGGTGAACACGACAGCACCGGGGCGAGGCGTTCGATTTCATCGACGGTCGGGATCACGTTGAAGCAGTTTTCGAGCAATTCCAGCCGGGCGGCGCTGACGCCGGTCAGATTGGAAAGTTTGCGGGTATCGACGCCGCGTTCGCAGCGGGCCGAGGTGATCAACTGGTTGAAGCGCGAACGCAGGTTCTTGACCCCGCTGTGGATGTTGGCGGCCATTGCCGAGAGTTCGAGGTACTGGTCTCGCGGCAAAGCAAGCAGGGTGCTTACCGTGATCAACTGTTCCTGGTTCAGAACGATCCTGCCGCTGAGCATCTGCGAAACTGCCGAATTGGAAACTTTCAACGCTTTCGCCAGTTCGCATTGACGGATTTTTCGAGCCGCCAGATATTCGCGGATCAGTTCCCCCATTTTGGCTTTTAAAGGAGTCACAGCCATGATTCAACTTCCTTTTCCGTTTTGGTGGGACATGTTGCTCATTTGCAGTTTCCGGCAATGCTGACTGGTACTGTCGGACCTGGAAATGACCATTTGCGGCGGCCGTCCGTATTGCGCGGCACGTCGTTTCGGTTTGGATACATAGACTTTTGTTACTATAAATCGACTTTGCCGACAATGCAACCAAAATCTTCTTTTTTTTTATTAATTAATGAATTTACTTTACAATGAGGGA